>JBBKAW010000058.1 GCA_037722135.1 Aquificaceae bacterium | reverse complement strand
CAAAGCGAGTATAACGAAAAGGGTATATTTCAAGGAAGGTTAGACAGCGACCTAACTCCTCTGGGCTTTGTTCAGGCAAGGCTTGTTGCTCAAGAGCTTTCAGATAAGGGCATACAGATAATATATTCTTCTCCTCAAAGAAGAGCCTATAAGACCGCACTTGCAGTTGCGGACGTGCTTGGTCTTGAGGTTATAGTGGATGAGCGTATAAGGGAGATGTCCTTTGGAGAATACGAAGGTAGGCACTTTTGGAGGCTTATGGAAGAGGAAGGTGAGCTTCTTAGGGCTTGGCTTTCCAATCCTGTTAAAAATCCACTGCCTACTCAAGAGGATATGGAAAGTTTCAAAAACAGGGTGGAGAGCTTTCTAATGGATATACTTCAAGAAAGGCACACAAGCATTCTAATCGTTGCACATGGTGGAACTCTTCATGCTATTGTGTGTCTTTCTCTTGGGCTTGGGCTTGAGAACCTTTGGAACATACATATGGATAACACTGGTATAACACAGCTAAGATATAAGGCTGGAAGGTTTGAACTGAGATACCTCAACAGGCTCTGTCACACGCAAGGGCTCTAATTAGCTCCTCACATCCGATAAACTCTAAAATCCTTCCTTCACCCTCCATGCTTATTCTTATGGTGCATGTGCATATACTTAGACCCTCTCCCCACTCCACCACGAGGACACCTTTGCCAACAAACTCTTCAAGCTCAAGTTCCCTTACCCTGTATAAGTCCGCATGTATTAGGAGTCCCTTTCTTGTAGGATATTCGTTTATCAAAGTAAAAGTAGGGCTACGCACTTGATAGCCTTCAAAGAGACCCATACCTTCCGCTATGCCCCTTACCAGCGTGGTTTTGCCAGCACCAAGAGGACCAATAAGACATATAACCTCCGCACCTTTAAGGTTCTTGCCTATCAACCTTCCTATCTTAACAGTTTCCTCCTCAGAGCTGGAAAATACACGCACCAATGTTATATTATAAACACTATGGAATTTTACTTTTTTCCAGATGTCTATGCGGACAGGTATCTTGTGGATTATTACATAATATCCTTTAAACTTAAGGACAAGAGCTGTATAAGGACTAAAGAGTGGGAAGGTAGAGAGTATGTGGTCCAAGTTCTTGACTGGGAAGCCTTTAAGGAAAGTGCCTACGATATAGTGCTTTATGAGTATGGAGATGAGGTGGCAAGGTTCTTGGACATAGAAACCGCACTTTCTGAGGCATATAAAATGGCATGTCTTGAGGCTTCAAGACGCATACCAAAGGTTATTGAACCAGCTCTTGGCATAGGAAATCCACCAATAGAAGTTGTGGAAAGGGTCTTCCCCCTTGACTTCAAAGTGGAAGCCTTTCCAGAAGACCTTGACACCTTTCTTGACAATCTTGTTAAAAATGTTGAAATAGAAACCATAGAGTGGGAGAAGGCGGACGATGACGAAATACCTTTCTGACCTACTTGAAGAGCTTACACCAAAGAGGATAGTAGAAGAGCTTAACAAGTATATAGTGGGACAGGAAAATGCCAAAAAGGCTGTTGCCATAGCCCTAAGAAACAGATGGAGAAGACAGAAATTGCCAGAACACATAAGGGATGAAGTGGCACCCAAGAACCTCCTCATGATTGGTCCTACAGGAGTGGGAAAGACAGAAATAGCACGCAGAATAGCCCAGCTTATAAAAGCTCCCTTTGTCAAAGTGGAAGCCACAAAGTATACGGAGATAGGCTATGTGGGAAGGGACGTGGAGTCCATGGTAAGGGAGTTGGTAGAGGTCTCTTATCAGATGGTAAAACAGGAAAAGATGCAAGAGGTTAGAGAAAGAGCAAAAAGGCTTGCGGAGGAAAGGCTTCTTGACTACCTTGTCCCTCAACAGCTTAGCTTTGGAATAAGAAGTCCTCAGGATGCAGGTAAGAGAGAGGAAATGAGAGAAAAGCTAAGAAGGGGCGAGTTAGAAGACAAGGTTATAGAGGTTGAAGTTCAAGAAAAGTTTGTGCCAGTTATAGGTATAGCTGGACCGCCGGGTCTTGAGGAGCTTGAAGAACAACTAAGAAACATGCTGGGTGGTCTTGGTGGTGTTAGAAAGAGAAGAAGGCTCAAAGTAAAAGAAGCACTCCAAGTTTTTGAGTTAGAGGAAGCAGAAAAGCTCATAGACCAAGAGGAGGTGGCAAGGGAAGCTATAAGCAGGGCAGAAAACTTTGGAATAATCTTCATAGACGAGATAGACAAGATTGCGGTAAAAACTCCAGGCGTAGGTCCAGGAGTGTCAAGGGAAGGAGTTCAAAGAGACCTTCTTCCCATAGTGGAGGGAACGGTAGTAAAGACCAAGTATGGACCTGTAAGGACAGACCACATACTCTTTATTGCAGCAGGTGCCTTTCATATAGCCAAGCCATCGGACCTTATGCCAGAGCTTCAAGGAAGGTTTCCCATAAGAGTTGAGTTAAGTCCTCTCACAAGAGAGGACTTTGTAAGAATACTAAAAGAACCAAAAAATGCACTTACGGTGCAATATATAGAGCTTCTCAAAACCGAGGGCGTTGAGCTTGAGTTTACTGATGATGCACTTGAAGAGATAGCACGCATTGCAGAAGAAGCCAATAACCGCATGGAAAACATAGGAGCAAGAAGACTTCATACGGTAATGGAGAAGCTCCTTGAGGACATATCCTTTAACGCACCAGAGCTTGCGGGTCAGAGGATAATCATAGACGCAAAGTTTGTAAGGGCAAAGCTGGAAGGCATAATAAAGGACGTGGAGCTTTCCAAATACATACTATGAGAGACATATTAGAAAGGGTTGAAGAGCTTCTTTTACTTCAGGAGAAGCTGGTAAACCTCCTACTTATATCAGGTTCTCAGAAAGCAAGGCTTAGTGTAAACACCGCCTTTGATATTCTCTATTACAACATTGAACTTCTTGACATGATAAGTGAGCTATTGAGTTCTCCAGAAGAACTAAAGGATGATTACACGGTTAATCTCATACTTGAAGCCTTGTCTTGGATGGGGTTTATACTTCCTGCGGTAGAGGAATCTTGCCCTATATTTCTACAGGGACCGCTGGAGGGAGACCCGATACATAGATTAAGGTTGATACTTAGCTCCTTAGAAGAAGCTCAAAGAAAGAGTGATTACTACATACTAATAAGCACTGCAGAAGAAGTCCACAAACTCTCAAGCCTCCTGAAGTATCAAATAGCCCTTGCCCGTAGGGCTTATATGAACTTAATTTGAGCCTTTTACAGCCTTTATAAAAACGAGCACCTTTGCTACAGCTCTATAGAGCTCTGGAGGTATCTCTTCGTATATTTCTACCTTCATCAGTGCGGATATTAGAGCTTTGTCCTCAAGGACTGGAACGCCATGTTTTTTTGCAGTTTCTATTATCTTCTCCGCAAGCTCGCCAACACCCTTTGCTACAACTACTGGAGCTTTGTCCCTTCCTTGGTCATACCTTAGGGCTATAGCCTTTTTCTTTTCCATGATTACACCAATAAGAGAAAACCCTCTCCATAGTTTGACCTTATGGTCTCTGCTACACTTTCTTTCGTTGATACGCTTACAGAAAAGCTCCTGAGCTTTATTTTCTCTTCTAAAAGCATTCTTTGAAGGAGCTCCTTCCCGGCTCTTATTTTTTCTGCCATGCTTTCCGTATCTGTAAACAATAAAACATCCAAAAGCTCTTTAGACCTTGGCATCTTCAAAAGACCTGCAACAAAACCCTCTGTGTAATCAAGTTTAAACACCACTGAATATTCCCTCCCGCTTATAAACATAAGCCCGCCTTTACCACCTTGGTAGTATATGGGTATGTAAAAGGCTCCTCCCTGTTTAGCTAAAAGCCACTGAAGATGTTCTATAAACTCCAGCATACTTAGGAGATTCTGCATATGCTCACCTCTGCTGTTGTAGAACTCCAAAAGACTACGACCCTTTTCCATATATCCTTGGAAGCTTTTGTAAGCACTTCTTACATCCTTTTCTGATGCTTCTTCCACCAACTTAAAGAAATTTCTTACCACGGACTCATTGGAGTCTTTAAGCCTTTCAAAGACACTTCTGTATTCCACGAGGACTCCTTTTTCTGTTAGATTCCAGAGAGCCTTAAGCAGTGCAGGAATATCCTTCTTTTCCATAGCCTTAAGGATATCCCTTTCTCCAATGGACTCAAAAAATTTCACTAACTTCATGTATTCTTCATGGTCAAGGTTTTCAAAAAGCAAGGTCTTAAAGGAGGATAAAACTATATTAAACTCTTCAGTCTTTAGTCTTAAAACCTCAAGAAGCTTCCTTATTCCTTCAATATTCCTTTCATACTCCATGCCAAGTAAAGATGAAAGCTCCTCCGCATACACGAGCAAAGACTGGATAAGCTGTGCTTTTTTATCTTTAATGACCTCCTCTGGTTTTAGCTTTCCAAGAAGTAATTCAACCAACTTTCTTTCGTAAAAAACCCCAGAATTATACAAATCTTCTATGAGCTTCTCTGGATTGATGGACACATAAAACTTTTCCTTTCCTTCAAGCATAAGGTTTAAGATGTTTCCCTCATAGCCCCTCCTATATAGACCTGTTATCTTAAAAGTGATAGGTAGTCCCTCTTCAATCTTAAGCTCAATAATATCACCGGGTAAAAACCTAATAGAAGACCTGTTTTCCGCCTTTAGCTCAAAACCATCCTTTAGAAGGAGGGTTAAAAGATTACCCTCAGAAGAGGAAACTTCTGCCCTTATCGTGCTACCACCTCCAGAGGAAAGCTCAAGAAAAACATCTGGAACACTTGACAGGACTTTTATCCTGAACTCTTCTCCAGTCTTCTGTGCTTGAGAAGGTTTTGACTGCTCAATAGCCTGCT
>JBBKAW010000057.1:4009-5138 GCA_037722135.1 Aquificaceae bacterium | reverse complement strand
GGTATGGCTATGGCTGCAAGTATGGCTATGATGGCGACCACTACAAGGAGCTCAATTAGGGTGAAACCCTTGTTGGTCCTCATGGACCTTGCGGTTGCTTCGTAGAGTGCTCTCATGTCTACCCTCCTTTAGAGTATTTCCTCCCTTGCCCGGGCTCGAGAGGATGGTAATATTCTATCTCTTTTCGCTGGGAGATGTCAATATATTTCACGAAAATTTCACGAAAGGGTGGGTTTGTGTATCTTCTTCTTTGTTAAGCATTTCAAGGACCTGCCAGTAGGTAAATAAGCCTTTCATCCATCTTTTAAGCTCAGAGCTAAGAAAAACAAATATAGCCATATGGCAGTTAACCAATCCTTATGCTTGTGTAGGCTTAGACAAGCACCACAGGTATAAAAAGAGTTATAATTTTTCTGTATAGCCGGAGTGGCGGAACTGGCAGACGCAGGGGATTCAAAATCCCCCGCCCGCAAGGGCGTGCGGGTTCGAATCCCGCCTCCGGCACCAAAGCCATGAAAAGGGTTATTGTTTTATTCTCCGGTGGAATGGATAGCACCACCCTCTTGTGGCTCTGTAAGAGAGAATTTCAAGAGGTCTACGCTCTATCCTTTGACTACGGGCAAAGGCACAAGGTAGAGCTAAAGTATGCAAAGGAGTTGGCTCAAATAGCGGGTGTAAAGGAGCATATATTGGTGGAAGTGCCTCACTACAGGCTCATTAAAGGTTCAGCCTTATTGGAAGGTGGTCCAGAAGTGCCAAAGGGAGAATACACCCAAGAAGTGCCACCTACCAATGTGCCAATGAGAAACCTTGTCTTTCTTGCCATTGCCAGCTCCTTTGCAGACAACCTTGGAGTGGAATACATAGCCATAGGCGTTCACGCCCTTGATACTCCCTACCCCGACTGCAGGACAGAGTTTATAACTGCAATGGAATCCGCCATAAACGCTGGCTCTGCCTACGTGGCAAAAACAAAAAGAAGAGTGCACGTATACGCTCCCTTTCTTGGTATGAGTAAGGTAGATATAGCAAAACTTGGAAAGGAGCTTGGCGTCCCCTTTGAAAAGACCTATTCCTGCTATATGGGAACTGAGCCCCCTTGTGGCATGTGTGCTACCTGTATCCAAAG
>JBBKAW010000057.1:0-3909 GCA_037722135.1 Aquificaceae bacterium | reverse complement strand
ACAGGATTCTCCGCCCTCAAAATACTTCTACCCATCACAATTATATCCGCACCAGCACTTAGAGCCTCTTCAAGGCTTACCACCCTCTTTTGGTCTTCCACAGGGTCTCCCTCCAACCTAACACCGGGAACAACCGCAATAAAAGGCTTAGAGGCTTTCTCTTTGAGATAGCTTAGCTCCCTGCCAGAGCACACTATACCGTCAAAGCCTTCCTTGAGGGCAAGCTCTATAAGGTGGAAAACCTGTTCCTCTCTGTCTTTGCAAAAACCAATGTCTTTTATATCCTCATCGTCAAGGCTTGTTAGCAGAGTGACTCCAAGTAGCTTGAGCTTTCCTTTTACCTCCACTGCAGACCTGAGGGCAGATTTTCCTGCGGATATATGAATTGTAAGATAGTCCGCACCCAACTCCTTTGCAGATAAAACTCCTTCCTTTACCGTATTGGGAATGTCGTGAAGCTTAAGGTCCAGAAAGAGCTCAAAACCTTCCTCTTTTATGTAGTCTGTTATTGCCCTATGATGGCAGATGAAAAGTTTATAGCCCACCTTAAAAAGTAGAGGGTAGCCCCTAAGAGACCTCACCAAGTCTTTGGCTTGTTGAAGGTTTGTGTCTAAGGCTATGCAGAGCTTAGCCATAAAGCCTCCTCCTGAAGTTCTCAAGAAGCCTTAGTCCAGCCTTTTGGCTCTTTTCTGGATGAAACTGGACCGCAAAGATGTTTTCATACTCTATTGAGGAGACGAAGTCAATACCGTAATCGGTGGTGGTAAGAACTATATCCTGTCTCTTTGGCACTACATGGTAAGAATGGACAAAGTAAAAGTATTCACCCTCTTTGATGCCATTAAGAAGGTCAGAAGGCTTTTGCCTCCAGAGTTGATTCCAACCTATGTGTGGCACTTTGACCTTTGGTGGAAGTAAAACCACCTCACCCTCAAGCACTCCAAAGCCTTCTGTTTCTCCAAACTCATAACTCCTTTCAAAGAGTAGTTGAAGCCCAAGGCATATACCCATATAGGGTTTTCCCTTTTCAATATGCCTTAGTATCTCTTTCAAAAGCCCAAGTTTCTTCAAGTTTTCCATGGCATCCCTAAAGGCACCCACACCCGGTAAGACCAATACCTCTGCCCTCTTTACCTCTTCTGGGTCTGAGCTGACCTTTACAGAAAAGCCTACCTTCTCAAGTGCCTTTGACACGCTCCTTAAATTGCCCATTCCGTAGTCTATCAAAAGAAGCATCTATGCACCCAGCAAAAGAGATATTTCCGCCAACTTGCCCATGGTAAGCAAGACCCCTAAAAGTATAAGCAAAAGCCCGCCCACAACCTCCACAACACCAAAGAAGCGTCCAAAACTCCTCACAAAGCCAAGAAAGGCAGAGAGCAAACCACCCGCTATGAGAAAGGGAATACCCATACCCATAGAATAGGCAAAGAGAAGGCTCGCACCCTGAAGAGCGGTCTCCTGTTGACTGGCATACAGCAGGATTGAGCCAAGCACTGGACCTATGCAAGGACTCCATCCAAAGGCAAAGAGCATACCCACCGCCAAAGCACCCAATCCAGAAACACTACCCTTCATTTCCTTTCTCATCTGCCTGTATAACACCTCATGAAGACCAAAAAGGTAAAGAAAAGCTACCACAAGAACTATGCCCAATAGGTCAAAGAGGGTCTTCTGAGAAATAATGCCGAGAAAAAAGAAAGCAAGTATAAGTGCGGATACGCCTGCCAGCTCCTTTAAAAAACTGGGTCTTAGCATAACACCAGCAAAATGCAGACCAAAGAAAACCACTATACCACCACCCACCTTTGCTATGTGGTCTTGATATTCTCTCAAGAGCCCACCTATACCCGTTGCGGTAGCACCCATAAGGGTAAAGACTATGGAAAAACCCACCACAAAAAGAAGCGAAGCTACAAAAGCCTTTTTGCTAAAGCCACCCTTTTCTTTTACCTCCTGTGCTCCTATGCCAGATATGTAGGATATATAACCAGGAATTATAGGCAGGACACAAGGAGACAGAAAGGACAACAAACCAGCGGTAAAGGCTATAAGAAGAGATACCTCACTCATTATCTCGCCTCCATGATAAATATATTACTCCATAGCTTTGAAGGCTTCGTCCTTTTCAAGGGTTTCCTACAGTATAAACAAAAAATTTATTCATACCTCAGTTCTTAGTGGGATGGTGAAAGACCTTTACATCATTCAGTTTGATTTATACCCCCACATTGGATGGAACAATTCTACCTGTTGCTAATATAGACGGGGCGAGAACGCAGAAAATAAGGCAATTTGCAGGCAAGGTATTTTGGGCAAAGAGAAAAAAGTAAAGAGTAGGAGAAGCTATAGTTCCTCATTTCATAGAAAAATATTCCACAAGATTTAGTTTCTAATACTATGGAATGCCTGTGATGGTTTTATGCGATGAAGCTGGCGTGGTGTATGACGTATGGTTTAAGCCTGGCAATAAGTAGTGGTGAGGTTTAAGGTGATAGGGGTTATTTAAGTATAAGCGAGCTTTATGTTCTCTAATTTACCTCTGTGGAAAAGGATAGCAAAAATACCATACATAAATATCAAGAGTCTTCTTTAAAAGCAGGTCAAGTTTGTAGACTATAGGACTTGTGCCACGCCCTTCTAAACTCTTCAAACCTGCCCTCCTCTATGGCTTTTCTTATGTCCTCCATTAGCTTGTGGTAAAAGCGAAGGTTGTGAATGGTGTTGAGTATATAAGCGGATATCTCTTCCACATTAAAGAGATGTCTAAGATAGGCTTTAGTGAAGTTCCTGCAAGTATAACAATCACACTCTGGGTCTGGTGGAGAAAAATCCTTTTTGTATTTTTCGTTGCGTATGTTTATCTTTCCCCTTGAAGTAAAGAGCGTTCCAGTCCTTGCCATGCGTGTGGGTGCCACGCAGTCAAACATGTCTACCCCTCTTGCCACCGCTTCAATTATATCCTCAGGCATACCTACCCCCATAAGATATCTGGGTTTTTCCCATGGAAGGTATTGGCATACAAGCTCGGTCATGTCATACATAATTTCCTTTGGCTCGCCCACAGAAAGCCCGCCGATAGCATAGCCAAAGAGGTCTCTTTCTACAGTCCTAAGAGCAGACTCTTCCCTAAGCTCCTCAAAAAAAGCACCCTGCACTATTCCAAAAAGCACCTGGTCCTCTCTCCTTTTAGCCCTTATGCTCCTGTCAAGCCAGTCTATAGTTCTATCAACTGCAGTCTTTGCGTAAGCGTAGGTGGTAGGATACTCTACGCATTCGTCAAGAGGCATAATGATGTCAGAGCCAAAGGTTTCTTGAATTTCTATAACCTTTTCTGGAGTAAAGAAGTGAAGGTCTCCCGCAAGGTGGTCTCTAAACTCCACCCCTTCGTCCTTAACCCTTACCCTTGACTTTCCATCTCCCCTTCCTCGTGAAAGAGAAAAGACCTGAAAACCCCCACTATCTGTCAAAATAGGCTTGTCCCAACCTATAAAGGCATGAAGCCCACCTGCTTCCTTTATAACCTCTATACCCGGTCTTAGGTATAGGTGATAAGTATTTCCCAATATAATCTGAGTGCCTATCTCTATAAGGTCTTTGTGGAGCATAGCCTTTACTGTTCCCTGAGTGCCAACGGGCATAAAGACTGGCGTATGTATTTTACCGTGCGGTGTTATGAGTTCCCCAAGCCTTGCCTTTCCGTCAGATTTTATAACCCTAAAGGAAAACATATCTTTAAGGTTTGAAAAGTAATTTCACAAGCTCAAAAAACACTGGGCTGTATAAGGCTATGGCTATTAGAAATAGGGCTATGAGGACCTTTATATATGTTTCAAGTTTTGAAAGCCTTGCGTTTACTTCTGCAATTTGACCCTTAACTCCTCCAATTTCACCTCTTAAATCTCCAAT
>JBBKAW010000056.1 GCA_037722135.1 Aquificaceae bacterium | reverse complement strand
AGAAAGCTAAGAGAAATTGAGGAAAGGGAAGAAAGGTTGGAGAAAGTTATGAAAAAGCTTGCCAAAAGGGACCCTGAAATAGAGAAAATACTAAAAGAAGAAGGACTTATTTAGGAGGCAAACATGGAGTATGTTTTGGCTTTTTTGGTGCTTATAGGTGTGCTTATATGGTTTCATGAGCTTGGGCATTTTCTTATGGCTAAGCTATTTGGGGTTAAGGTGGAGATATTCTCCATTGGTTTTGGTCCTGTGCTTCTTAGCAAAAGGATAGGAGAGACAGAATACAGACTGTCCGCACTTCCTCTTGGTGGCTTTGTAAAGCTATACGGCGAAGAAGAACAGATTGAAGACAAAAGAGCCTTTTCCTCAAAACCTAACTGGCAGAAGATACTTATAGCCTTTGGCGGTCCTTTGTTTAATTTTCTTCTCGCCATAATACTTTTCGCCCTTATATCATTGATAGGAAGGGATGTGCCAAAGTATCTCTTTGAAGAACCTCTCGTAGGTCATGTGGTAGAAAACAGCATAGCTCATAAGCTTGGTATAAGGGAAGGAGACATTATACTGGAGATAAACTCCAAAAAAGTACAAAACTGGAAGGACTTAGAGAATGCAATTTTTGAGAACATACTTAGCAAGGAGTGGAAGGTTAAGGTGCTGAGAGATGGAAAGGAAATAGACCTTTTCCTCAAGGATGATATTAGCAGGTCTGCAGGCTTTGGAGTTGAGCCTTGGCTTCCAGCAGTTTTAGGAAGGGTGTTAGAAGACAGTCCGGCAAGTCAAGTGGGATTAAAAGCTGGGGATAGAATACTGAAGGTTAACGGCAAAGAAGTAAATAGTTGGTATGAGTTTGTAAAGTATGTAAGAGAATCAAAAGACAAACCTATTCTGTTAACCATACAAAGAGGAAGCTCTATTGAGGAGAAGACGGTTATTCCCAAGATTGACCCGAATACTGGAATACCCATACTGGGTGTAACTCCCTATATTGAGAAAGTCAAAAGCAAAGAACCCCCTCTGCAGGCACTTTTGGAGGGTTTCCATAGGACATACATACTTAGCTTGCTATCTCTAAAGGCTTTGTGGAGTATTATAACTGGTGGACTATCTATAAAAACCTTAGGTGGACCTATAGCCATAGCCCAATTGGCTGGAGAATCCGCACAACAGGGTATAGTTCCCTTCATAGGTATGATGGCTTTCATATCTGTTCAGCTTGCCATATTTAACCTAATACCCCTTCCCATTCTTGATGGCGGACTTATCCTTCTTTTCCTTATGGAATCCATAAGAAGAAAACCCTTCTCTCCTAAATTCAAGGAGTTATGGGTAAAGACCGGCTATGCGATAATAATAGCCCTTGTAGGTTTTGTGATACTAAACGACATACTAAGAATTCTAAGTGGTGGAAGGCTCTAAAAGGGTCTTCCTGGGACCTTTTCCCAGTCCTTTAGAAAGAGCTCTATACCCTTATCCGTAAGAGGATGGTGGAAGAGCTTTTTCATAACCTCAAAGGGCATAGTGCATATGTCCGCACCAATGAGTGCAGCCTCTACCACATGCATGGGATGTCTTACGCTCGCTACTATTATCTGTGTATCCTCTATGCCGTAGTTATCAAATATCTGTTTTATTTCCCTTATGAGCTTCATCCCGTCTCCTGAAATGTCATCTATCCTACCTACAAAGGGGGAAACAAAACTTGCTCCTGCCTTTGCTGCTATAAGGGCTTGAGCAGGAGAGAATATAAGGGTAACATTTGTAGGTATACCCTCAGATTCTAAGACTTGGACCGCCTTTATACCTTCAGGAGTCATGGGTATTTTTACCACCACGTTGTCTCCAAGCTCTGCCAACATCCTTCCTTCTTTTATCATACCGTCCGCATCCCTTGAGACCGTCTCTAAGCTAACAGGACCATCTACAAGGCTTAGTATTTCCTTTACCACCTCCAAGAAGGGTCTTCCTGTCTTGGCTATAAGGCTTGGATTTGTAGTTACTCCGTCAAGTATGCCCCAATCAATGGCTTGCTTTATCTCATCCACCATCCCTGTGTCAAGAAAGAACTGCATAGCCTACACCTCCTGAAGTATTCTTTGATGCTTTACAACACCTACAAAAGCCTTCTTAATTATACCATCTTTAACCACAAGGGTAGTGGGTGTTGCCACTATACCTAACTCTTGAGCCTTCTGGAAACCCTCGGGTTTCCCCACGTCAAACTCCAGAACTTTTATCTTTTCCTTGAGCCTTTCTATTTCGGGCTTCATAAGCTTACAAGCTCCACACCTCTCAGAGTAGAAGTAAACCACTCCATCTGTGATAAGGTCAATTTTTCTGCCTTGCATCTTTTTGCTCCTTAGGTTTGCATAAAGCCTCAAACTAAGCATAAATCCAAAAAACAAAAGGAGAAAAAGAGTAGCCAGTTTTAGGATATTTTCCATGTCTACCTCCTCCCTACAGGCTTAATGTGTAGGGCTTTGCGTAGGCTATCTATTTCCTCTTTTGTCATATCTCTCCACTGTCCTGGTTTTAGGTTTCCCAGTTTTATTGGACCGATGGCTACTCTTTTTAGCCTCAATACCTTGTGTCCAAAATGAGATACAAACCTCTTGACTATGTGCTTTCTACCTTCGTGAAAGACTATCTCTAAAAGACTTGCATCCCTTAGATGCTTTATCAACTTTACGCTGTCTGGTTTGGCAAAGCCGTCTTCAAGGTTCGCACCCCTTCTCATAGCTTCAAGGGTTTCTTTGCTTACTTTTCCAGAGGTCCAGACTAAATAAACCTTTGGAAGTTTGTATCTTGGATGCATTATCCTGTTTGCAAGCTCGCCGTCGTTGGTAAGTATAAGAAGCCCCTCTGCGTTGTAGTCAAGCCTTCCTGCTGGGTAAACCCTTTCTGGAATATCCTTGATAAGCTCCTTTATGGTTTTTTTGCCATCCTGAGCATTGCCAAGTGAAGTAAGATAACAACAAGGCTTATGTAGGATTATATATCTGCGTCTTGATGGTTTTACCTCTTTCCCATCAACCTCCACCACATCCCTTTCTGGGTCTATTTTCCATCCAAGTTCCTTTACAACAAGACCGTTTACTTTAACCTTGCCCTCAAGTATAAGCTGGTCCGCCTTCCTCCTTGAGGCAACCCCGCACATGGAAAGGTATTTGTTTAACCTTACCAATAACGCTCCTCCTTCCATGGGTCTCCCCTCATATTGTATCCCCTCTGCTCCCAAAAGCCAGGGACATCTTCTTGTAAAAGCTCTATACCCCAGACATACTTGGCACTCTTCCATGCGTATAGCTTTGGAACTACAAGCCTAAGAGGGTAGCCATGTCTTAGTGGTATGGGTTTTCCATACATCTTGTATGCCAGTATGCTGTCTTCTTCGTAGAGATATTCAAGGGGTAGGTTAGTGGTGTATCCCTCAAGGCAGTGAACCATAACATACTTGGCTTGGGGTTTTGGTTTTGCAAGGTTTAGTATATAGGAGGTCTGCACACCTTCCCATCTTATCTCCTTTACACTCCAACGAGTCACACAATGAAAGTCCGCCACCAGCTCCACAGAGGGAAGACTAAGAATTTCCTCATAACTAAACTCTAAAGGATTTTCTACGAGCCCAAAGACCCTAAAGCGATATTGCTCTATGTCCCATTGAGGAATTTCATCTACTATATCGTAGACTATGGGTGCGGATATCCACCTTTGACCGGGTGGAAGCCTATCTTCCCTTAGATTTATGTCGCTTACAATAAGCCTTTTCTCCATACTTCTCTATTATAGGCTTTTTAAGGTTTTAAACACTGCTTTGTATCAACTTACCAGCTAAAATCCTTACCCAAGTATACCTCTCTTACATCTTCTCTTTCACTCACTTCGTGCGGTTCACCCTCAGCCAATATCCTGCCTTCGCTTATTATGTAAACTCTATCCACCATCCTTATTGTCTCCCTTACATTGTGGTCTGTTATAAGCACGCCTATATTTTGTTGTTTTAGGCTAAGTATTATTGACCTTATGTCCGCAATCATTATGGGGTCAATACCTGTAAAAGGTTCATCAAAAAATATGTATTTTGGCTTTGGTATGAGAGACCTGGCTACCTCAAGTCTTCTCTTTTGACCCCCAGATAACCTGCCAGCTCTTTGATTTCTTAGTTCCCACAGTCCAAAGTCTACCAGAAGCTCCTCCGCCCTTGCAAGCTGTGCTTCTCTGCTCTCCTCAAAAAACTCAAGGAATATAAGGAGGTTTTCCAAAACTGTGAGGTCTTCAAAAAGAGTATGCTCCTGAGGTAAGAAAGTTATACCTCTCCTTGCCCTTTCATGAGCTGGCATATGGGTTATATCTTCTTCCTCAAGCTCAATCTTTCCGCCGTCAACTGGTAGAAACCCCACAAGGCAGTTAAATAGGGTTGTTTTGCCAGCACCGTTTGGACCAAGAAGCCCCACTATCTCACCTCTTTTTAGCTCAAGGTCTATACCCTTTAGAATGTCCCTTTTCTTAAAGCTCTTTCTTATATTTCTTGCAGTCAACACATTAAAGATTTTAAACTATTAGCATGATACCCATAAGGGACTTAAACCCACACAGGAGCTTTCCTGTAGTAAATCTTAGCATAATACTAATCTGCTCTCTTGTGTGGCTTTACGAAGTGAGCCTCTCTGAGGAGGAGTTTAACCTATTCATATACCACTACGGACTCGTGCCCGCTAATCTCCTTGAAAGACCACAAACGCTCCTGACCCATATGTTTCTCCACGGAAGCTGGCTTCACATAATAGGCAATATGTGGTTTTTGTGGGTCTTTGGAGACAACGTGGAAGATAGATTAGGAAAGCTAAGATATCTTCTCTTTTACATAATTTCAGGTCTTGGTGCAGCGTTTATTCAAATGTTTGTTAGCTTTATCTTTGGTGGAGCGAATATACCCATGGTGGGAGCCAGTGGTGCAATAAGTGGTGTGCTTGGTGCGTATATGTGGATGTTCCCACATGCAAGGATACTTGCTTTAGTTCCTATACTCTTTTTCCTTACCTTTATGGAGCTTCCTGCAGTGTTCTTTATAGGTTTGTGGATACTCATTCAAATTATAAATGGACTTATAACGCTCCCTCTTGCTGGCTTTGGAGGAGTTGCTTGGTTTGCTCACATAGGTGGCTTTGTGGTAGGGTATTCACTTGCAAAGAAACTCTATAGGAGAAGGTGGTATTAGAAATA
>JBBKAW010000055.1 GCA_037722135.1 Aquificaceae bacterium | reverse complement strand
AACCTCAAAGAACTCCATCTTTTAAGAGCTCCTCTACTTCTGAGTCTTCTACCTGCCTGAAGTCTCTATAGAACATGCCAACCGCAAAGCTACCACTCTCGGAAGTATGCAAACAATAAACTTCGTCCACATATTCTTTTAGTTTCCTCATGCTCTCTAACGGACATACAGGCACAGCCACTAAGACCCTTTTTGCACCTTTTCTTTTTAGATATTCCACCCCGGCTATAACCGTCTGTCCTGTAGCAATTCCATCATCCACTACAAGAACCGCTTTATCCTTTACGTCCAATTCCTTACCCTTTAAAAATTTTTCTTCCCTTTCCCTTATCTTTTTTAGCTCTTCCTCCGCCACTCTCTTTATTTCCTCCTGGGAAAGCCTAAAATATTCTACGGTCCATCTGTCCGTGTATATGCGACCTTCTGGGTCTATAGCTCCAAAGGCAAGCTCAGGATTTGAGAGAACCCCGAGCTTTCTCACTATTAGAAGACTCATGGGTACATGGAGAGCCTTTGAAACCTCCTTTGCCACTACCACACCACCTCTTGGAATACCAAGAACTAAGTCAACCTTAAGTCCCTTAGCCTTGAGATACTCTCCAAGCAACTTACCCGCTTCTTCCCTGTTTGCAAAAACCACCATATAATTTTAAACTATGGCAAAGCATAGGAAAGCCAAAGTAAAAATAGAACACCACCTCTTAGAGGGCTTGGAGGAGTATTTAGAAAGACTATCTCGTATGGACTGTGTAAAGTCCATAATACCGGGAAGGATAAGCAGGCAAAACGGGGGAAGAGGCTCAAAGGGACTTTTTCTAAAATACAGAACCAATTCGGGCTACAAGCTACTCTATAAGATGGGCACTTCCGTGCAAGAAGTTTTTGTAGTTTGCAAAGACCCACAAGCCTTTGAAAAAGCCTTTAAGGAAAGTATGGTATTCAACAGAGATTAGCTATTTGACCACTTCCCACTCAGTTATGAGATGTTTGCCTCTCTTGAAGTGAGACCTAAGCCTAAGATGAAGTAAGTTTCTTAGGCTTTTAAAGCCTTCACCACCCACAAGCGTAGGAACATTCTCCCCGCCCACTATCACAGGAAGGTGTATAAGTCTTATCTCGTCCACAAATCCTCTTCTTATAAGCTCCCAGTTTATGGAAGCACCACCCTCCACCATAAGACTTCTTATACCCCTCTCATAGAGAATAGGCATAAGCCTTTCAAAGTCTACGAGGTCTTCACCTACCACAAGCACCTCCGCACCTATTGACCTTATCTTTTGCACTCTTTCTGCCGGAGCTCTGTTTGTGGTAACTATTATGGTTGGTGCATCCTTTGAGAAAATGTTGGCATCCAGTGGCACGTTGGCGGTGGAGCAAGGTATTATCCTTGTGGGGTTTTTACCCTCCACATACCTAACTGTCAAGCTGGGATTGTCCGTCCTAACCGTTTCACATCCCACCATTATGCCATCCACCTTTGCCCTTATCTCATGAAGATATCTATAGGCTTCTTGGTCCATTAGCGTCATTAACTCCTTACTGGAAGCACCCCTGTATAGGGTTAGCTTTCCATCAACGCTAACTTCAGAGACAATTATCACATAGGGTCTCATTCGTATTCTCTCCCATAGTGCCTATACAGGTATAAAATTCTCAAAAGCAAGGAAGCCATAGTGAGCACCGCTATGAGCTTTATTCCAAACTCAAGACCGAGGGGTGCATTAAACCTTTCCAAAATCGTAAAGATAATAAGTGTAATGTGAGTTTCTGGTCTTCCAAAAAAACCTACACCTTCAAGGGGGTCTTTTATCTTGCCCTTGACCCTTTCTTTGTAGCCTATTTCTGCGTATACCACAGGTTTTATAAAGGAGTGGAGCATGGATGCGGTCACCACAGTTATTGCGGTAAGGGGTCCTGCGTAAAAGTATCCCACAGTTCCCAATACAAAGCCGTCCACCCATTTGTCCGCAAGCCAGTCAAAGACCGCTCCAAACTTTGACGTTTTGTCTGATAGCCTTGCCACCATACCATCCGCAAGGTCAAAAAGACCAGAAAGCAAAAGAAGGCTCGCAGCGGTGAGAAGTTTGCCATGATAGAAGGCATAGGCGGAAGCCATACCAAGGGCAACAGACATAAGGGTTATAAAATTAGGGGGAAGGTGGAGCCTATAGAGGGCAACACCCACTGGCTGATAGACCCTTTTTAGGCTTTCCCTTTTCTTTGTGAGGTTCATTTAAGCTCCTTTCCTGTAATCCAAGGCATCATGCGTCTTAGCTCTTCACCTACCTTTTCTATAAGATGATGCCTGTCTCTTTCAAGCAAGGCATTAAAGACTGGTCTTCCCGCTTGGTTTTCCAAAATCCACTCCCTGGCAAACTCACCCCTCTGTATTTCCTCAAGTATGCTCTTCATGAGAGGCTTGACCGCTTTGTATATTCTGTCTCCTCTTGTCACATCTCCATACTTGGCGGTGTCGGAGATAGAATACCTCATACCTGCTATTCCGTATTGGTATATGAGGTCTACTATGAGCTTTAATTCATGAAGGCATTCAAAGTAGGCAACTTCTGGCTGATATCCAGCCTCTACAAGGGTTTCAAAGCCAGCCTTTATAAGTGCAGTGACTCCACCACATAAAACTGACTGCTCTCCAAAGAGGTCCGTTTCTGTTTCTTCCTTGAAGGTAGTCTCTATTACACCTGCCCTTGTGGCACCCAGTGCCTTTGCGTATGCGAGAGCTTTTTCTTTGCAAGTGCCAGAGGCATCTTGATAGACCGCAATAAGAGCTGGAACACCTTTGCCTTCTTCATACATCCACCTTACAAGGTGTCCTGGACCCTTTGGTGCTACCATAAACACGTCCACATCCCTTGGTGGGACTATCTGTCTGAAATGTATGTTAAACCCATGTGCAAAGGCAAGGCTCTTTGAGCTGTCAAGAAAAGGCTCAACACTCTCTTTGTATAGCTGTGGCTGGACTGTATCTGGTGTTAGGAACATTATTATGTCCGCTTCTTGGGTTGCTCTCTCCGGTGTTAAAACAGGAAAACCATCCGCTATAGCCTTTGCCTTAGACCTACTGCCCTCATAGAGACCTATAACAACCCTTATACCGCTGTCTCTGAGATTGAGTGCATGAGCATGCCCTTGGCTTCCATAACCAAGTATGGCAACAGTTTTTCCAATCAATGGCTCAAGGCTTGCATCTTGGTCATAATAAACCTTTGCCATTCTTGTCCTCCAGAACTTTTAAGAGATTATATCACAAGCTCAAAGTTTACTGGTCTTCCCTCTTGGTCTCTAACCTCAAAGAGAATACCGCAACTATCCCCAGAGTTCCCCACCCTACCCAAAGGCTGTCCCCTTCTTACCGTCTCTCCTTTCTTCACCAGCGAACCGCCTGCCCTTGCATACACATATATATACCCATCTTCCGAGTCCACCATAACCACCCAACCCATATTCCTTATGTCATCCCCCGCATACAAAACTCTACCGTTGCTCACAGACCTAAAAAACTCATCGCAGGAAGTGGTAATAAAATATCCTCTTTCAGTGCGTGCAATTTTACCCCTTACAGGCATGGCAACTCTAAGAGTTTCTCCTTGAGGTTTTGTAGTAGGCTCTTCCCTTTGCTGAGTAGTTGGCTTTCTCTCTTGAGGCGTTTGTGTCTTTTTAACCTCCCTTTGAGGACTTTTGTCCCTTATCTCAATCTGCACTATGCCACAGGCACTAAGGAATGTAAGCAAAAGGAAGGCTATAGGCTTCATTCTCTATTAGATTATAGGCATTTGGAAGCTCTTCCACAAGGTCAAGGGCTCTTAGACTTTCTCTGTGTCTTTTGCTTTCCGCTATCTCGCCTGCAAGACCATGCAAGAAAACACCCAACTTCAAAGCTTCTTCCGTTGGCATACCTCTTCCAAGGAGCGTGGTAAGGATGCCTGCAAGCACATCACCCACACCACCCTTTGCCATGGCAGGCGTGCCTCTCGTGGAAAGGAAAACTCTACCCTCTGGAGTAGCTATAACAGTCCTTGAGGACTTAAGAACCAGATAGCAGGCATACTTTACCGCAAACTCTTGAGCCACCTCTAAGAAGTTTTCCAAGATGTGGTTTTTTTCAAGACCTGTTAACCTTTGGAACTCACCCACATGTGGAGTAAGCACCGTTGTGCCTTCTCTTTCTTTCAAGACTTCTACCCCCAAGTCCGCAAGGTTGTTTAGAGCATCCGCATCCAAAAGCAAAGGCTTTTTAACATGCAAAAGGAGCTCCTTTACTATCTGCCTTCCCTCCTCATACCTATCCATGCCCATACCCACGCCGATGGCAGAAAACCTCTCTTGAATTTCTATAACCTGCCTTGTAGCCTCAATAGAAAGTCTCTCTTGACCCTTTAGAGGAATACTCATCTCCTCTAAAAGGCTTGTTTCAAAGATGTGGTTTAGACCCTCTGGCACGCCCACGCTCACAAGCCCAGCACCCGCCCTTGTGGAGGCTTTTGCACTCATAATAACCGCACCCGTCTTTCCTACGCTCCCACCCACCAAAAGCACATGACCCATAAGCCCCTTGTGAGCGTTTGCAGGTCTATTAGGCACTTTTACCCTTGTGAGTAGCTCTGTTTTTATGTCCTGTGCAAGCCACTGAGGTATGCCAATATTTGCCACATATAGCTTTCCACAGCGTAGGCTAACAGGATGCAAAAGATGACAAGGCTTTGGAAATTGAAAGGTTATGGTAATAGTTCCTCTCACTGATGGCTCGTATTCCTTTGGACTGTCCGCAGAAAGCCCAGAGGGAATATCTACACAAACCACAGGAAGCCCGCTCTTGTTTATAAGCTCTATCCACCTTATGGCTTCACCCCTAACGGGAGGCTCAAAGCCCGTGCCAAAGAGAGCATCCACCACAAGGTCAAATTCAGAAAAGTCAACCTCCCTTGCTGGCTCAAGCCCAAGCCTTCTCAAAATCTCAAGTTGAAGCCTTGCATCCCCCTTTAGGTCTTCACCAAGTGCAAGCACATAAGAAACCCTATAGCCCAGCAGATGCAAATGCCTTGCTACCACAAGCCCATCGCCCCCATTGTTTCCCTTGCCTGCAACCACCAGAACCCTCTTGGCACTTGGAAACTCCCTTCTTATGACCTCCACCACCGAAAGCCCCGCCTTTTCCATAAGCAAGAGAGAGGGAATACCCAGCCCCTCTATAGCCCTTCTGTCTATCTCCTGCATCTG
>JBBKAW010000054.1:11284-32614 GCA_037722135.1 Aquificaceae bacterium | reverse complement strand
TTTTATCTGACCCGTGGGGAGTTGAAATTCAGACTAATCACTTACTATGGCTCGCCTTTATAAGGGAACAAACTAAGAATCTTCTCCACCACCTCCTCTGGGCTAAGGTTTGTGGTATCAATCACAATTGCATCCTCTGCAGGTCTAAAGGGATACAAAGGTCTATTTTTGTCCCTCTCGTCCCTTTCCACTATAGCCTTAAGCACCTCTTGGTAGTTGGCAGGTATGCCTTGAGCCATGAGTTGCTCGCACCTTCTTCTTGCCCTCTCTTCTACAGATGCGGTAAGGAATATCTTTATAGGTGCATCTGGAAATATATGCGTTCCCACGTCCCTGCCTTCTGCTACCACTTGTCCCTCTCCCACCAAAGACCTAAAAAACTCATTTATCCTCTCTCTAAAGGCTGGTAGGCTGGCTATCTCAGAGGCGGTTTTCCCCACATCTTCAGAGCCAAGTAGTTGGCTTATGTCTTTTCCTCTGTAGAAGACCCTTGTCTCCGCAGGCAGGATTTCCACCAAGGGTGGGTTTTCAAAAAGTAGTATGGGGTTTTCCAGTCCTTCCTCTCTGTATATGTATGCAAAGGCTCTGTATACGAGCCCTGTGTTTAGGTAAGGCAAGCCAAGCCTTTGAGATAGCTTGCGTGCTACAGTGCTTTTCCCACTTCCTGCAGGACCGTCTATGGCTATCTTCATCAGAAAAAGCCTCTTCCTCCAGAAGCTATACCCTTTAGCCTAAGCTCTAAATCTGTAGGTCTGCTTGCATACCTTATGGCGGTATTGTAGTCTATTAGACCATTTCTATACAGCTCTTCTAAGTGTTGGTCAAAGGTTTGAGTGCCATAGGCAGGCTTACCCTTTTCAAGAAGAAGGGGAATTTCGTCCAGCCTTGAGGGGTCTATGATGGCTTCCTTTATAGAAGCTATGTTTATTAGGATTTCAACCGCAGGAACAACTCCTGTCCCATCCGCCTTTGGAAGAAGTCTCTGGGAAAATACCGCTATTAGGGTTTCCGCAAGTTGTATCCTTATCTGCTCCCTTACCTCAAGGTTAAACATACCTATAAGTCTGTTTATGGTCTCTTTGGCATCCAGAGTGTGCAAGGTAGACATAACTAAATGTCCTGTTTCCGCTGCCTGCAGTGCTATCTGTGCGGTTTCTGGGTCTCTTATCTCACCTACCATAATAACATCTGGGTCTTCTCTAAGTGCTGCACGAAGTCCTCTTGCGAAAGAAGAAGTATCTATACCCACCTCACGCTGAACTATATAGGACTTTTCATCCTTAAAGAGGTATTCTATTGGGTCTTCTATGGTAACTATCACATCACTTCTCGTGCTGTTTATGATGTTTATAAACGAAGCAAGGGTGGTGGATTTGCCCGCGCCTGTGGGTCCTGTGACAAGTATAAGACCCTTGGTATTTTCAAGAATAATTTTTTTCATCACTGCAGGGAGGTTAAGGCTCTCAAAGGAGGGTATGTTGTAAGGTATGGTTCTGAAAGCCATACCTACGCTTGTCCTTTGTCTGTATACGTTTACACGAAAACGAGCAACACCGGGCAGTGAGTAGGAGGTGTCCGTCTCTCCCAGCTCCTCAAACTCCGCAAGCTTCCTGCGATTTTTACCAAGGACTTCATTGAGGAACATTTCCATGACCTTTTCATCTATAACAGGAAAATCATCCAACCTCTGGAGTTTCTTTTTCAGCCTTATTACAGGTGGAGATGCTATCTTTAGGTGTATATCCGATGCACCAAGCTCTACCGCTCTCTTAAGTATCAACTGGAGCAAGACCAGCTACCTCCCTTACTTTTTTTTCTATCTCATTGGCAATCTCGGGGTTTTCCATAAGAAACTTCCTTGCCTGCTCTTTACCCTGCCCCAGTCTTATATCACCGTAGCTATACCACGCACCACTTTTGCTTATTACCTTTAGCTCGCTTGCTATGTCTATAAGGTCGCAGAGCTTACATATACCCTCTCCATATATTACGTCAAACTCCGCTTCTTGAAAAGGTGGTGCAAGCTTGTTTTTTACCACCTTTACCCTTACCCTGCTACCCGTTTTCTCTCCACTATCTTTTACGTCTCCTATCCTTCTCACATCAAGTCTCATGTCCGCAAAGAACTTGAGTGCTCTTCCACCGGGTGTGGTCTCTGGGTTCCCAAACATTACACCTATCTTCTCTCTGAGCTGGTTTATGAAAATGATAGCGGTGTTTGCCTTGTGAGCTATACCCTTTAGCTTCCTGAGTGCCTGAGACATGAGCCTTGCCTGTTTACCCACATGAGCTTCACCTATTTCACCCTCAAGCTCATCCTTCGGCACAAGGGCGGCTACAGAGTCTACCACTATGACATCTACCGCATTGCTCGCTATGAGGCTCTCCGCTATCTCAAGAGCTTGCTCTCCATAGTCTGGCTGGGATATGTAGAGGTTTTCCGTGTCCACTCCTATCTTTTCCGCATACTTGGGGTCAAGGGCATGCTCTGCGTCTATAAAGACCGCTATGCCTCCTCTCTTTTGTGCTTCCGCTATTATATGAAGGGCGAGGGTGGTTTTTCCAGAGGACTCTGGACCGAATATCTCAATAACCCTTCCCTTTGGTATACCGCCTATACCTGTGGCTATATCAAGAGCAAGAGAGCCTGTAGGTATAACATCCACCTTTACCTTTTCCGCATTTTTGAGAGGCATTATAGAGCCTTTGCCAAACCGCCTCTCTATACTTGCAAGAGCATTTTCCAAAGCCTTCTTTTTCTCAAGGGTTTCCTTTTGGACTTCCTCTATCATATGTGTCTCCTCTTAATATTCTACCACTCTTGGCACTACAAAGAAACTCCCTTCCGCCTCTGGTGCCTGCTCCAAAACCAGTTGAGGGTCAAAGTCTTTTAGAGGTTCATCTTCTCTCATAGGTGTCTCCTCAAAAGGCAGAGTAAAGGGTTCTACCTCTGAGGTGTCAACCTCCTGGAGTTGTTCCACAAAGTGCAGGATGCTTGTAAGCTGTCTCTCAAAGTATTCCTTCTCTTCCTCCGTTAGCCTTAACCTTGCAAGATGAGCTATCTTCTCTACCATAAGGATAGAATATAGCAGAGCCTCTTAATTTTTTCCACCCTTTGGTAAGAGCTCCCTAATGAGGAGAAGAAATATGGCGGTGCTTATGCTGGCATCTGCCAAGTTAAAGGCGGGCCAAGAAAGACCTCCATAGGAAAGATATATAAAGTCTCTTACATGACCCAGAAAAACCCTATCGTAGAAATTCCCAAGAGCACCCCCACCCACCATGCCCATAAGAACTGGAACAAACACGCCCTTGACCCTTATGGCATACAAAAAGGTTATAACAAGAGCAATCAGAGGAGTTATAAAAAGGACGGGAATTCTTATAAGGTCGGGTGCGTCTGCAAGAAGTCCAAAGGCTATGCCTCTGTTGTAGACAAGCACAAGATGAAGAAAGGGCAAAAGGCTTATGTCCCTCTCTTTGAGAGAGGATTCTGCAAGACTCTTGGTGATGAGGTCAAGGCTTAGCACCGTGAGGACAGTTAGCACATATATTAGAGCAATCTCTCTAAAGCCTTTTTCCATAACTCTTCAAGCTCTTCCAAGGGTAATTCTAAAAGGCTTTCATCGTTATTTGTTAAGATGAAAGACCTTTTCTCCTTCACCTTTCCCAAAAACATCCAGTCAAGCTCATACTCTTCCACGAGGTCTTTAAAGACTTCCGCATCCTCCTTTTTCAAACTCACAACCACAAGGGTAGGGTTTTCGGAAAAGAGAAAGAAGTCAAGCCTATCCTCCACGTATAGGTTTATGTCAAGACCTAAACCTGTTCCAAAAACACCCTCAAGAAGTGCCACCAAGAGCCCACCCTGAGACACGTCATGAGCAGACCTAAGAATACCCCCCTCTATGAGCCTTATAAGTAAGGCATGAAGTTTTTTCTCCTTCTCAAGGTTTACCTGAGGAGTCCTGCCTGCCACTTTTCCGTGCACCACCTTTAGGTATTCACTGCCTGCAAGGGAAAACTCCCTCTTGAGGTCTCCCACCAAAAAGATAAGGTCTCCCTCCTCCTTAAAACGGTGGTCCACAAACCTTCCAGAATCTATGTAGCCTACCGCAACCAGTATGGGTGTGGGGTATATGTTTCTTATCTCCTCCCTTTCCACCGTTTCGTTATACAAGGACACATTACCGCTAACCACGGGAACTTCAAAGAACCTGCAGGCATCGGATATGCCTTCTATAGCCTTCACAAGTTGCCACATGACCTCTGGTCTGTCTGGGTTTCCAAAGTTAAGGCAGTCTGTTATTCCCAAAGGCTTTGCACCCACGCAGGCAAGATTTCTGAGGGCTTCCGCCACCGCATATTTCCCACCCTCATAGGGGTCAAGGAAAAACATCCTACCGTTGCCTTCCGATGTAATGGCTATGAGTTTTTCACTCCTTAACTCTGGCTTTTGAACCCATTTGACCCTGAGGATGGCGGAATCTCCCCCAGGCTTTAGGACGGTGTTTGTCCCCACTTGGTGGTCATACTGGGTGTATATCCACTCCTTTGAGGCTATATTGGGTGAGCTAAGGAGTTTAAGGAGTGCTTCCCTTAGGTCTATCTGAGGTAGCTCCTCTTGGTTAAAGGACCAAAGGGTCTTTAAGTAGGCTGGTTCTGAGTAGGGCTTTTCGTATACGGGTGCTTCTTCCACTATAAGGCTTACTGGAAGTTCCGCCACTGTCTTACCTTCGTAGTAAGCTCTAAACATTCCATCTTCTGTAAGCCTGCCTACCACCGCACCCTCAAGATGGTAATAATTGGCAAGCTCTAAAAGCCTTTGCACTTTGTCCTCTTGTGTTACAAGTAGCATCCTCTCTTGGCTTTCTGAGAGGAGTATTTCAAAGGGTTTCATGCCCTCCTCTCTTAGAGGGACTTTTTCAAGCCATAGCTCCACGCCACACTTGGACTTGCTGGCAAGCTCCGAGGAAGCACCAGAAAGCCCTGCCGCACCAAGGTCTTGAAGACCTGTTATAAGACCCTCCTCTATAGCCTGCAGGACCGCCTCTATGAGCTTTTTGCCAAAGTATGGGTCTCCTATCTGGACGTTTGGTAGCTTTTCCTCCGCACCTTCTCCGAACTCCGCGGAAGCCATAACCGCACCGTGTATGCCATCCCTTCCAGTGGCAGAACCAAGAAGAAAAAGAAGGTCTCCGGGTTTGCCCCTCGCTCTAAGCATCCTACCCGCAGGTAGAATACCAAGACAAAAGGCGTTTACCAGAGGGTTTGTTCTGTAGCACTCCTCAAAGTAGGTCTCTCCTGCCACGGTGGGAATGCCTATGCAGTTGCCATAATGAGATATACCACTTACCACTCCCTTTACTATCCTTTTGTCTATGGGTAGTCCAAACCTCAAAGAATCCACAAGGGCTATGGGTCTTGCACCCATAGATAGCACATCCCTTATTATTCCTCCCACACCCGTTGCTGCACCGTGAAAGGGCTCTATGTAAGAGGGATGATTGTGGCTCTCCACCTTAAAGGCGAGCCACACCTTGTTGTCAAGCTCCACCACTCCTGCGTTTTCACCAGGTCCCTGGATTACCCAATTTGCACTGGTGGGAAATTTTTTAAGGTGCACCCTTGAGGACTTATAAGAGCAATGCTCAGACCACAGAGCTCCAAGTATGCCAAGCTCCACCTCATTCGGCTCACGTCCGAGCCTTTGGACTATTCTTTCGTATTCCTCTTCCCTTAGACCATAAAGCTCGTAGTGTTTCATTCCTTTTGTTCTCCAAAAACCTCCTTCTTTATATCCTCTTCCCTTCCAAAGACACCCATTATATGGTAGCCGTTGTCCACGTGGATAACCTCACCGGTTATAGCCCTTGCCCAATCACTGCAGAGAAACACCGCTGTATCTCCCACATCCTCTATGGTTATAGCTTTTCCAAAGGGGTTTACCTTTATAGTGTGTTCCATAAGAAGGTGAAAGCCCGTTATGCTGTATGCGGCAAGGGTCTTTATGGGTCCTGCGGATATGGCATTTATCCTGTGTCCGTGTTTGGCAATATCATAGGCAAGGTATCGCACCGTGCTCTCAAGGGCGGACTTGGCAATACCCATTACATTGTAGTGTGGCACCACCTTCTCCGCACCGTAGTAAGAAAGGGTTATTATTGAGCCTTGTCTACCTTCCATAAGTGGCAGTAGCTCTCTGGTGATGGCTATAAGAGAGTAGACGGATATATCCATGGCAATTTTGAAACCTTCCCTTGAGGTGTCTATAACACCGCCTTTGAACTCTTCCTTTGGAGCGTAGGCTATAGAGTGAACTATTATGTCCAAACCTCCCCAAACCTTAGAGAGCCAATCCTTCAAAGCGGTAATGTGTTCGTCCTTTGAAACATCACACTCAAACAAAAGCTCAGAACCAAACTCCTTGGCAATCTCTTCCACCCTCTTTTTGAGCTTTTCGTTGGCGTAGGTAAAACAAAGCTCCGCTCCCTCTCTGTAAAAGGCTTTTGCTATACCGTAGGCTATGCTACGCTCGTTGGCTACACCCATTATAAGGGCTTTTTTGCCTTCAAGAAGACCCATATGTGCCTCCTTACTCTAAGATTTTTATGGCTTCTTCCACGCTTTTGCCTTCATGCACTATAAGGCTCAAGGCTCTTACCATGGCGACCCTGTTTTTTGCCTGAAAGACATTGCGACCTATGGAAAGACCCTTTGCACCAGCCTTTATAGCTCCATATACCATCTCAAGCACTTCCCTTTCTGTTTTCATCTTAGGACCGCCCGCTATAACCACCGGTATAGGAGAGCCTTCAACCACCCTTGAAAAGCTCTCTGGGTCTCCTGTGTAGGGGACTTTAACTATATCCGCACCAAGCTCTGCACCAAGCCTTGCACAGTGAGCTACCACCTTCGGGTCATACTGGTTCATATCCTTACCCCTTCCGTAGACCATGGCGAGCAGTGGCATACCCCACTCCTCGCAAACCTTAGAAACATAGCCAAAGTCCCTTAGCATCTCCCTTTCCATATCTGCACCCACGTTCACGTGGATAGATACACCGTCCGCACCCAGCTTTATGGCTTCCTCTACCGTGCAGACCAGCACCTTGTCGTTTTTAGTAGGTGCCCAGTCAGTAGAGGCGGAAAGGTGGACTATAAGCCCTATATCTCTGCCCCTGCCCCTGTGTCCTGCCCTAACCATACCCTTGTGTAGCACCACTGCGTTGGCACCACCTTCTGCCACATCCTCTACCGCTTTCCTTATGTCCTCAATGCCTTCTATAGGACCAGAGCTCACCCCATGGTCCATAGGCACTATTATGGTCTTACCCGTATCCCTGTTAATAAGCCTTTCCAACCTTACTTGCTTTCCTATACTCATTTTTAACCTCCCTTAAACCTAAAGGTTATTACACCAGTCTGGACCACGTTTTCCCTTATGGCTTCAAACCTTATGCCACGAACAAACTCCACCATCTTCTGGTCTACCTGTGGAGAGCCACTTTTTTGAATTATCTGAACCCTTGAAACCACACCTGATGGGTCTATCCATATCCTCACCCTCAAAGGGCTAAGAGGCTCATCAGAGCTTATCTTTGGAAAAGGTGGAATATATACAGCTGCCCTTCCACCACCAGAAAGTCCAACACCTCCAGGCGAGACAACTGCGGTTATATCCCCGATATCCGCACTTCTAACACCTTCTTTCTCTATTTCCCTCTCCCTTCCTCGCACCCTCTGCTCAATTTCCTGAAGCAGGGAGGGTTCTTCCTTTGGTCTGCCTGCGGGAACTTGTAGGTCTCCTGTGCTTCTTGAAACTTCCATAGGGCTTGAGCTAACAAGATGCCTATCCTTCCTTACAATGCCCTCACCTGTTTGCTGTCTTAGATTAGGAGTGCCTCTACCAGAGGCAAGTTTTACTTCTTTAATTTCTGGCATTTCTTGAAGGTAAACCTCCATAGGCTTTGTGGGGTTTTTAACTTCAATTCTGACAGAAAGATACAAAGAGAGGAGGGTAAAGATTATCAAGTTAAGAACCAGAGACACACCCCAGTAAAGGCTGTTTTCAAGTTTTTCCTCAAGCATATTCTGATATAGTATAACACATGAACTTCTCTGTTCTTGGTGGAGGTCGTTGGGGCACTGCCCTTGCTTTACATTTAGGAAATTTAGGACACAGGGTTTTAGTCTTTGAAAGGAAAGAGGAAACAGTCAGGCTTATAAAAGAGGGAAAGCATCCCTACATGGAGGGGGTCAAGCTAAGAGGCGTGGACGCCACACAAGACCTTGACAAAGCCATTGACTTTTCGGACTACATAATAGTAGCTTTACCCGTCCAAGCTATAAGAGAGGTCTTAGGCAAGAAAGCCTTAGTTGGCAAAAGGATAATCTCCGCCTCCAAAGGACTTGAGGTGGGGACTGAAAAAAGGGTTTCTCAAATCCTGCTTGAAATAGAGCCTTCTGTAAAGGTTTTTTGTCTTTCTGGTCCTTCCTTTGCCAGCGAAGTTTCCAAGGGCTTGCCCACTGCCTTGGTGCTTGCAGGGAATGACCTTGAGGAGATGGAGAAAATAAGAAAATGGATAAGCTCTGAAAACTTTAGGGTTTACCTTTCTACAGACCTTGTGGGTGTTGAGCTGGGTGGTGCTCTCAAAAATGTAATAGCCATAGCCTGTGGTATATCTGATGGTCTTGGACTTGGAGAAAACGCAAGGGCTTCTCTTATGACCCGTGGACTTGCGGAGATGGTAAGGCTTGGTGTCTCCCTTGGTGCAAAAAAAGAGACCTTCTATGGTCTTTCTGGCATGGGAGACCTCTTTTTGACCGCCAGCTCTCCACAGTCAAGAAACAGAACCTTTGGCTACCTTTTGGGACAAGGTCTTTCTGTGCAAGAGGCTCTCCAAAGGCTAAACCAAACAGTGGAGGGCATACACACCGTCAAAGCGGTTTACAAGATTTCCACAGAAAGAGGGCTATACGCACCTATAAGCACTGCGGTCTACAAGGTTGTGGTGGAAGGACTTCCTCCAAAGGAGACTGCTCTTGAGCTTCTGAGGAGACCTCCTCAAAACCCCTTTGAGACTCTATGAGCTCTCCATAAAAGTAATACTCTCCACAGCTTTCACACCTAAATATCCCACCACCACAGCACTCTATAACCTCAAGCAAAGCACCACACTTTGGACAGTTTTCCATACCTTATAATTTATCCCTGTGAGGGAAAAGGTCTTTCTCTATTTTCTTCTTGCTCTGACGGTCTTTTTTGCTTTCTTTGCCTTCACCATGCTTCTACCCTTTTTAAAACCCATCCTGTGGGCTATCATCTTTTCCCTTGTCCTCTACCCCCTACATATGAAACTCTCAAAGAGAATAGGAAACACCATATCCGCTCTCTTGTTGACACTTTTGGTGCTTCTGCTGGTGGTAGTTCCCTTTAGCTTGGTGCTTACCTTAGCCATAAGACAGTCCATAGAGCTACTACATTTTGCAGTGGGTTTTACCCAAAACAGTTCTTATGTGGATTTAATAAGGGCTGTGCTTGATAATCCCCTTTTCAAAAAAATCCTTACAGACCAAGAAATAAGTAGCTTTCTTGCGTATGTGGAGTCTGAGGAGTTTAGGAACATTCTTATAAGTGGTCTTAGAGACCTTCTTCAAAGAGGGCTAAACATAGTAGCTTCCATAGTCCCCGCAGTAGGTAGCTTTATTTTCAAAACTTTTGTCTTCTTGCTTACGCTCTTTTTCATACTTAGAGATGGTCCAAAGTTTGTCAAGTTCGTGGAGCGTTTTCTCCCCATGCATAGAGAGGACATAGAGCAAGTCTTCATTACCGTATACAAAACAGTCCTTGCCACCGTTTATGGGTCCATTGGCGTGGGTATAGCCCAGAGCACCGTAGGCTTTATAGGATACAAGCTGGTAGGCTTAGACTACGCAATCCTTCTTGCTATAGCAACCTTCATAAGCTCCTTTGTGCCACCCTTTGGTGCAGGCTTTGTATGGTTTCCAGTGGCACTATACACCTTTGCAGTGAAAGGCTTATACGCAGGTGCCTTTATGTTCCTTTATGGCATGTTTGTTATATCCACCATAGACAACTTTGTAAGACCCCTCATAATGAAAATGGGTGTAAATATGCCCTACATAGTGCTATTCTTTTCCATAGTGGGTGGTTTACTGACCTTCGGCTTTGTGGGCATATTCCTTGGACCTATAATATTTACCACACTGTTTACCCTCGCACTCATATACGAAAAGAGAATACTAAAAGAATAGCTTACTCTAACCCGTGCATCTTGAGGTTTTCCTTTATCCTATGGAGAAGCTCCGCTGGGTTCTTTATGGGATATTCCAACTCCTGAAGCACTTCCTTTGCGGTTCTACCCTTTATGTAAACACCCTCAAGCCTGTCGGATATAGCCTCTGCGGACTGGATAGGAAAGTCCGTCCCCTTGAGCCTTTTGAGCACCATATAAGCCCATGGGATGTCAAGGGCGTAAGCCACCCTCTCACAGTATTGGAGGAATACCTGAGGCTCTTCTTGCCCTTCTTTCACCAGTTTGTAGGCAAGTTTGGCAATGCCACCAGCGGTATGGACTTTTAGTTCCTTCTTCTCTTCTTCAAGAAGCTCCTCTATTCTTTTGAGCTTTTCAAGAGCGGTAGAAGGCTCAGCCCTTAAGATGTTTCTCACTGTTTGGACGGTAAGACCCACCTTCTCCGCTATTTCTCTGTCCGTTTTGAAATACTCTTCCCTTAGGACCACACAATAAACTGCTCTGGCAAGAGAGGGAAGCCATGTGAGGGTTTTGTATTCCGCCAGCTTTGAAAGACCCCCCAACACATCAATAGACTTGAGGAACACCCTTAGAACCAATGCTTCCAGGTCCTTTTCTACAGGCTGGGCTATCACAACCATATTAGCGCCTCCTATTTTAAAATCGGGGTGACGGGACTTGAACCCGTGACCTCTGGCCCCCCATGCCAGCGCGCTTCCGCCTGCGCCACACCCCGTAGAATTTACATTTTAAGCCTTTTAGCTTCTAATTTCAACCTGCTTATGAGCTTTTTGCTCGGTCTAAACAGGACTCGCTTACCCTTTCTTTTAAAACTGCCAAAACCTGAAACCTTTAGACCGTCCTCGGAGGCTATACCTTCCCTCATCCTCTCTAAGAGAAAGTTTACCATCTTATAGACCTTTTTCTTTGAGTAAACATGAGAATACTCTTCGTGTAGCCTCTCAACAAGGGTTTTCTTTTTCATATTTTCATCTTTTTCTTGAGTATATCACCCAGTGTAAAGCCCATGTCTGAGGTGGTTATTATATCTTCCTTCTTCTCCTCTTCTTTCTCCTTCATGCTAAAGGTTATCTTATCTTGCGAGAGCTCTATTATTCTTGCTTCTACCTCTTGACCTTCTTGAAGTTTTACACCCTTTGGTATCTCCGATAAGGGCAAAAGACCCTCTACACCTTCTGGAAACTGCAAAAAGGCACCAAAAGGACGTACGCTCTTTACCTTGAGCTTTACCTTGTCTCCAACCTTGTAGTTTTTAAGAACCGTCTCCCAAGGATTTTCTGTAAGTTGTTTAAGACCGAGCTTTACAAACCTTCCATCAAGCCCAAGCACCGCAAACTCAAGAGATTGACCTACCTGTAGCACCTCCTCCACCCTTCCAGGTCTTATCCACGCAAGGTCAGCTCTATGGATAATACCCTGCACGCCCTTTGCAAGACTAACTATAGCCTTTGCTCCCTCTATCTTTTCCACAGTTCCCACAACTCTACTGCCAACTGGATGCTCCTTAAGAAATTCCTCCCAAGGTTTTGGAAGAGTTCTCTTTATGCTAAGGACTAACTTATGCCTCTTGGGGTCAAAGTCAAGCACTTGAGCGGATACTCTATCACCCTTCTTGGGTGTAGTTCCATCGTAAGAAATCTCTTCCTTTGGCACAAAGCCCTCTACACCCTCCATAACCTCAAGGATAAGTCCATTTTCCCTTATCTCTACCACCCTTCCGTTTACCACTTGACCTTTCTGTATGCTCTGTTCCGCCTTACGCCATGGGTTTTCCTTTGTTTCTTTCAAACTTACGAATATAAACTGCCCGTCCTTTGGTATTCTCTTGACTTTTACCCTTAACCTTTCGTCTATCTCTGCGTAGTTATATGGATTTCTGTCCCTACCCCAGCTTAGCTCCTCAAGAGGCAGGAAAGCCCTTAGCACGTTCCCCACCAGCAGGGTTATACCCTTGTTTGGGTCTATCTTTATCACCCTGCCCTCCACCACATCTCCCACTTTTATCTTAGAAAGAAGCCTTGCCCTCTTCTTTTCCTCTTGAACCTTTATGTAATCCTTTTGAGAAAGAATCACCCTAAGACCCTCATCCTCCTTTTTGAATTCCACTATCTTTACCACTATTTTTTTGCCTTCTTTGAGATTTTTAAGGGCTTCCTTGGCAGGAAGGAAAGCCTTTAAACCACTTATATCTACCGTATAGCCATCCTCTCTTCTTTCCACCACAGTTCCTGTTATGAATTTGCCCTTTTCATAGCAGGCTTTTAAAAAGCCCATTAGCTTGTTTTCAAGATATTTCTTGTAAGACAAGAGAGGATAGTCATTCTTGGTAAATCTAACGACTACGGCTTTTAATTCATCGCCTACCTTTGCGTCTGGTAGCTCTTCCTTAGGTATTATACCCTCTACCTTGTAGCCTATATCCACATAGAGATTCCTTTCATCTACCTTTACCACCCTTCCCTTTATCACCTCCCCTCTTTTTATTTCCTTCAGCTCAAGACTTTCTTCAAGCAACTTCTCAAACTCACCCATAAGTTCCTCCAGAATTACTTATTATAACACTTAACCTTTCAAAGTTCCTAATGGTTTAAACCTTGCTACCAGCTTGGCTATACCTAAGGAATGAACCACATAGGCAACTTCTGAGATATCCTTGTAAGCCTGTGGAATTTCTTCCGCCACAGTTCCCTTGCCCCTTGCTACCACCACAAGACCGCTTAGCACCTTTTCAAGACCCTCTTTCCTTACGAACTCTTTTGCCTTGGTCCTTGACATAAGCCTTCCAGCTCCATGACAGGCACTTCCAAAGCTCATATTCATGCTCCTCTCTTGACCTACAAGCAGGAAGGAATACCTTCCCACATCTCCAGGAAGAAGCACAGGTTGTCCTATATCTCTATAGGCGGGAGGGATATCGGGATTATAAGGGGGGAATGCTCTTGTGGCACCTTTGCGGTGGACGAGTAGCTTTTTCCTCTTGCCATTCACCTTGTGCTCTTCCACCTTACCTATATTGTGGGCAAGGTCGTAAATAAGCCTATAGCCAAACTTCTCCCAAGAGAGACCAAAAAACCTCCTAATAGTATCTGCGGTAAGATATCCCAGTATCTGTCTGTTGGCAAAGGCATAGTTTGCCGCAGAGTTCATAGCCTTAAAATAGTCCTGTCCCTCTGGAGAGGAAAAAGGCATGCAGGCAAGTTGCATGTCTGGTATATCTATTTTATATTTCTTGAGGGCTTCCCTTGCAACTTTTAGGTAATCTACGCACACCTGATGTCCAAAGCCTCTTGAACCTGAATGCACCATTATGGTAACCTGTCCAAGGCTTAGCTCCAGCCTCTGTGCTACCTCTTCGTCATATATCTCATCCACATATTGCACTTCCACAAAGTGATTTCCAGAACCCACAGTCCCAAGCTCTTCTGCTCCTCTTTTAAAAGCCAAGTCTGAAACCTTTGATGGGTCAGCGCCAGGAAGTGCACCATTACTTTCTATATGCTGCAGGTCTTCTTCAAAACCAAAGCCTCTCTCTATAGCCCAGCGAGCACCCTTTATAGCAATCTCGGAAAGTTCAGCCTTTGAAAGTTTAAGCTTTCCTGTGGAGCCTACACCTGCAGGAACATTTTTAAGTATCTCCTGCATAAGCTCTTTTCTTACAGGCTGGACCATATCCGCAGTGAGATTTGTGGCTATAAATCTTACTCCACAGTTTATGTCGTATCCTATGGACCCTGGACTTATTATGCCTTCTTCAATGTTTGTTGCCATTACGCCACCTACGGGAAATCCATAACCCACATGCACGTCTGGCATCACGTAAATAGCCTTTTCTACCCCTGGTAAGGTTGCGGCATTACCTGCCTGTCTTATAGCATCCTCCTCTAAGAGTTCAAAAAGCTTCTCGCTAAGATAAAAGTAAACTGGGACTTTTTGACCCTGTATTGTACCTTTTGGAAGCATATACACAAAGGGCGATACATTAACCAAACTTTCCTTTAAGCCCATATTTATAAAAGTATGCAACAACCTCAGCTTTTCTGCAAAATTTTGAAAAATAATGGGCGATGGAGGACTTGAACCTCCGACCTCCATCTTGTGAGGATGGCGCTCTGCCCCTGAGCTAATCGCCCTACAATATCATTTAATATTATAACCTGAGTTGCAAGTTATAAAGATATAAAGCGTTAATGTCTAAGCTTTATACGCCTGCCTCCTTCTTGCAAAAAACTTTAATCCAAAATCTCTTACATCCTCCCAAAGAAGATAAAAAACTGGCAGACTGCCAAGAAGAGCCCAAAGGGCTGCAAAGAAAAGTGTAGAGCCAAAGGCATCAGAAAGGGCATAGAGGTTTTGAAGCTGGTATATCATAGCCTTTGCCTTTTCCTCTGACTGGTAGGCGAACTCAGATAACCACTGGCTGGCTTCTTGTATTTTTAGGCTTAACCAATAAGTATTTTGTATCTCTGTGCTTCTTTGGAAGTTTTCTGTCGCAAACCTTTGAAGGTCATTGGTGGCAAAGGCTGTTCCAAAAGAGCCTCCCACAAACCTCACATAGTGCATAAGACTTACTCCAAGAGTGGTCTTGTCCCCTAACTTTTTTAGAGCCATCTGGGTAACTGGTGCAAAGAAAAAGCCCATACCCGCACCCATTGCTACAAGGTAAAGAATGGCAGTTTCCTTTGGGGTGAAGTAATTGAGCCTTGGCAGTAGCAAAAAGGCAACAGAGAGATACAAAGCGGTTGCGATGTATAGAGCAAGCCGTGGAGATTTTTTGTCAGAGAGTATGCCAGCAACTGGAGAAAGAAAGCCTATAGTAAGAGCCATAGGCAGTATAACAAGACCTGTCTGAAAGGTGGTATAACCCTTGAGCTTTTCAAAGTAGAGAGGTATAAGGTAAAAGACCTGATACATGGAAAAGCCAAGCACAAAGCAATAGACCCAAAAGGCTACCACAAACTCCTTAATCTTGAAAATAGAGGGGTCTATGAGCTTGTTTTTAGAGAGCATTTCAGAAAGCAGGAAAAGGAGAAAGGAGAAAAGGGAAAGCAAAGAAAGATAAAGTATAAAGTCGCTGGCAAACCAACCCTCCTTTTGACCCCTTGAGAGGACTATAAGAAAGCTCACGGTGGCAAGAGAAATGAAAAGGTAAGATAGGAAGTTGAGCCTTAGCTTGTGAGCAGGCTTGTGGTCTTTTAGGAAAAAGAGGGCAAGGGTGAAGTTAAGGATACCTATGGGTAGGTTTATGTAGAAAATCCATCTCCAGTCTATGTGCTCTGTTATCCAACCACCCAGTGTGGGACCAAGGGCAGGAGCAAAGCTCACACCAAGCCCGTATATACCCATGGCAAGACCACGCCTTTCTGGAGCGTAGGCGGAGAAAAGAAGTGCCTCTGCACTAACCACAATTAAGGCTTCGCCAAAGCCTTGAACTATCCTTGAAGCTATCATCCATTCAAGGGATTGAGCTTGACCACAGAAAAAGGAGGCGGTGGTAAAAAGAAAAAGCCCGAGCATAAAGACCCTCTTTAGACCCACAAGACCCTCAAGCCACTCCACCAACAGTATGGCACTTGCGGAAGCGGTCATGTAGGCGGTTATTACCCACTGGACACCATAAAGGTCTGTGCTAAGGGGTGCCATCATCTTGGGCACCACTATGTCCACTATGGTGGTATCCAAAATCGCCATAAAGACGCCTATCATCAGAGAAAAGGTGAGAATACCCCTCTCTATGGGTGTAAGACTTTCGTGAAAGGGTCTTTCTTCCTTCATTCTCTCCTTATCTCCACCTTTCCGCCCATGCCAACTCTAAGAAGGCTCTTGTCCCCTTTGGTTATCCTTATCTTCACCGGTATTCGCTGGACTACTTTGGTAAACTCTCCTGCGGACACATCCCTTGGCACGAGGGCAAAGGTTGCCGCAGAGGCTGGGCTTATCTCTTCCACTACGCCTTCAAAGACTACGTTCCTGTAGGCATCAAGTCTTATGTATGCCTTTGCCCCAGGCTTTACACCCCTTAGCTTTGTCTCCTCAAGGAGGGCTTCCACATAAAAGCTCTCTGGGTCTATTAGACTAAAGGCTGGCTGACCAACCCTTACCATGTCTCCCACGCTTATAAACCTCTTGGCAACTATGCCATCTATGGGTGAGCGTAGCTCTGTTCTTTCAAGGTTTAACTTAGCCTGTTGTATTTGGGTTTCTAAAGCTCCTATATCCTTCTCCAGTGCCTCAATCTGTTTGCTAAGCTCCTTTGCTCTTATTCTTTCAAGCTCAGTTTTTTCGTATTCCCTTTGAGTTCTTGAGTATACCGCTCTTAGCTCCCTTAAACTGTCTTCCAAAGCCTTTTTCCTAAGTTGAAGGCTTTTATAGGTGGTGTCTATCTGTTCAAACCTCTGCTTTGGAATAAGACCCTCTTTAAAGAGGTTTTCCGCTCTTTGTCTGTCTCTTTCTATTTGTTGTATTTGGACTTCAAGCTCTTGCACTTGTCTTATTAGTGCGTCCTCTTTGGCTTTTAGCTCCCTTAGGGTATCTCCTACCATACTGACCCCTAAGTCAATCTGAGCCTTTGACCTTTTTAGCTGAAGTTCAAGGGCTTCCTTTTGTGCCAAGAGAGAGTTTAGCCTCATCTGTAAGCTCTCTAAGTGTAGCCTATAGTCCTCTGGTTCAAGCCTCGCCAAAAGCTCTCCCTTTTTTACCCTGTCTCCCATATCCTTGTAGACCTCCACCACTCTACCACTAACCTCAAAGGACACGTTGCTCATGGTGTCCGCCCTTACAAAAACCGCATCCGTTATGGCATATTCTATTCTGTGCTTTATCCATCTATAGGACAAAAAGCCAAAAAGCACCAAAAGAAAAAGAATTACCCCTATTCCTACCTTTCTCACAGCTCGCCTACCTCTCTTAGAAGTTCAAAGTAAGCTTCAAGTAATTTGTAGTAGGCTATAACCTTAGACTTCAAGGCTTGGGTTCTACTTGCCTCCGCCTGCAGTAGGTCTGTCCCGCTTATTATCTGGTTTCTATACTGCTCAAGGGAAAGCCTATAAAACTCCTCTGCAAACTTTACAGACTCCTCTGCGACCCTAAGATTGTCTTGTGCGGTCAAAAAGTTCTCATAGGCGGACTTCACCCTTAGTGCTATTGCCTGCTGTAGGTCTCTTAGGTCTTCCTTTGCGGACTTTTCTTCCTGCATAAAAGCCAAAGTGCTATAGTAGGCACTAAGGGACTGAAAACTTAGGTTAACCCCTGCACTTAGGACAAAAAAGCCCTTTGGAGAAACTGTAGGGTTTTGGTCTGAGTAGTTGTAAACTGCTTCCAGAAAGACCTTTGGATAGAGCTTTGAGCTTTCCATTCTTCTTTGAGCTTGTGTAAAGGAGATTTTTTCTCTGAGTGCCCTTATGGCTGGTCTTTTTTCTATGGCGGTCTTTATAAGCTCCTCAAGACTTGGAAGCTCTGGCTTTATATTTAGGGGTTCTAAGGCTTTTAGCCTTTCCTCCTCAATACCTGTGAGCCTTGAAAGGTTGGCAAGGGCTATTCTGTAGTTTCCTTCCGCTTCTCTTAGGTCTCTTTGGACCTCCGCAAGCCTCACTCTTGCCTGTAGCACATCCGTTATGGCAATTAGACCTTCTCTAAAGAAGGCTTCCCTTTGCCTTAGGTCCGCCTCCACCGCCTCCTTTTGCTTTTTTACCACCTCAAGAAGCTCCAAAGCGGAAAGCACAGAAAGGTAAGCCTTTATAACCTCAAGTTTTACCTCAAGCACCGTCTCCCTATAGTCCTCCTCAGATATCCTCAACTGAGCCTTTGATATATCAAGACTTGAAGACCTAAAGCCTCCATCGTATAGCACCTGCCTTACTCCAAGCTGGAAGTTTTGGTAGCTCCTTTTTGAGCTTCTTACCTCAAAGGGTGGCAAGCCTCCAAAAGATGGTATACTTATAGACTGTCTTTCTGACTGAATTGAGTATCGGTATCCCGCAAAAAACTCAGGATAATAAAGTTGCTGACTTGACTTTAGCCTTAGCTTAGCGGACTCCACCACGTAGCCCTTTGAGGAAACCCTTGGATTCCTTTCAATTGCGGAGCTTATTAACTCCTCAAGTCCAAGAGAGAAGGAAAGTCCACAAAAAGCCAAAAGAATGCCTATCGCCCGCATTTTAACCCCCTGAATATAAGTCCAAGACCCTCATCTACCTCTCTCAGTAGGTCTTCCAAAGATGCGTTGTTTAGAAGGAGCTCCTCCATGTATATAAGTCTTACATAGCCCGCTATCAAGTTAACAAGGGCTTTTGTGTTTCCACATAGAAACTCACCCCTCTGGTATCCCCTTTCCACCATCTTTGTAAGCAGTTCTCTTATCTCTTGTAGGTGTTTGCGGTAAAGTCTTCTAAAGTCTTCCCTGTTGCATATGAGCTCAAAGAAAAAGACATAAGCTATATGCCTGTCCTCGTAGCACTCTATAAGAAAGTCCCTTATATGCCCCCTAATGCACTCTTCTGCGGAGACATCTTTTTCTAACCACCTTTTCATAATACTCTTTGTTCTTTCCGCCATCGTGTTTACAAGCTCTTCCATAAGCTGGTCTTTGCTCTTAAAGTAGAAGTAAAAAGCACCCTTTGAAAGACCCGCATGCCTTACTATGTCATCCACGGTGGTATGGTTATAGCCCTTTTGAGAAAAAAGCTCCTTAGCGGACTGGATTATCCTATCCTTTGCACTCATCTTATAAGCCTTTCAAGCCTTGCTAAGGCAGTGTTATACAGATAGAGCAAAAAGTAGTAGTTTTGCAAAGTGTTGTTATAGTTGCTTACCGCATCAAGGACCTCAAGCTGAGTTCCAACACCAAAGCGGTATCTCTCCTTGGAGAGTCTAAGACTTTCCTTGGCAGATTCAAGGGCTAACTCTGTAGCCTTTATTTGAGCATCCAGAGCTCTTATGTCTAACAGGGTTTTGTTTAGCTCCGCCTTTAGCTTTTCCTCTGTGTCTTTTAGGTTTTCCATCTGCCTTAAAAGGTCAATCCTTGCCTGTGCTATGCTTGCCTCACGGGCAAAGCCATCAAAGATATTGTAGTTTAGCCTTACACCGAATGTATATCCTTCCACCATGGTGTCCCTGCCACCAATCCTTGCGGTATTACCCTGATAGGTAGCAAAGAGGTCAAGGGTAGGATAATACTGAGACCTTTGGACTTCAACCACCCTTTGGAAGACCTCAAGGTTCTTTCTTGCAACCCTTAGGGTGCTATTGTTTTCGAGGGATACTTTTAGGTCTTCTTGCCTTAGCTCTCCCCTTTGGAGTTCTCCTTGAATTTCAAGCTCTCCTTCGTATCTAAGAAAGGCTTTAAAGTCCTCAAGGCTTTTCTTGTAGTCCGCTATTGCGTTCTCTAACTGAGCTTTGGCGTTTTCAAGCTGAGCCTTTGCTCTCACAAGCTCCACCTTTGGCACTATGCCTGCCTGAAACTTGCCTTCTGTCTGTCTGTAGTTTTCCTCCCAGAATCTGAGGTTTTCCTCCAAGAGTTTTATAACCTCCTTCTTATAGAGAAGAGAATAGAAGAACTGTTTGGTTTGAAACTCCACCTCTCTTTTCACATCCTCGTATATGAGCTCTTGAAGTTCTCTTTGGTCTTTTGCAAGCCTTAGTCCTTCAAAGACCGCACGATTAAAAACCGCTTGGTCTAATTGAAGCAAATAGCTGTGTCTGTTCTTTGGGGTAAAACCAAAAGCTAAATCCCCACCAAGTCTCGCATAGCTGTAAGAGAAACTTACCTGAGGCAGTATACCCGCCTTGGCTTTCCTTATGTTTTCCTCCGCCTTTTGAAGGTCAAGGATAGAAAGCCTCATGGAAGTGTTGTTTTTTATGGCAAGCTCCACAGCTTCCTCAAGGCTTAGGGCAAAGACCAGCTTTAGACTTACAAAGAGCAATACAATAAACCTCATCTTACCTCCACCTTTACGCCTTGTTGAAGCACGTAGGCATTTTCTAAGGCTATGCTATCACCCTCTTGTAGCTCACCCTTTATGTAAACTATGCCTTGTCCTTGTTTTATAACCTCCACTTGCACAGGCTGAGCTGTGCCATCTTGAATTTTCCAAACCACCTTCTTGTTTCCTTGAACTACCACCGCCTGCTCTGGCACTGCAAAACCCTTTTCAACTCCAAGTAAGAGCCTTGCCTCTCCATACATGTTTGGTTTTAGGTCTCCCTTAGGGTTTCTTAGCCTCGCTTTTATGGTTATAAGCCTATTGGCATCCGCAGTGGGTGAAACAAAAAACACCGTCCCTTCGTATTCTCCAAAAGGTTCAACCCTTATCTTAACCTTTGAACCCTCCTTTGCGTATGGAAGATACTCTTGAGGAATTTGAAAAACAAACCTTATAGGGTCAAGGGTGACAAGCCTAAAGGTCTGACTTTGAGGCGTTATATAGTCTCCCACGTTTACGAACCTTTGAGCTATATAGCCAGAGAAGGGTGCGGTAAGGGTTGTCCTGCTTAGGTTTAGTCTTGCGTTGGCTATCTGGGCTTGAATGCTTCTAATTAGCTCTTCTTGAGCCTTGAGCTGTGTCTGGACGTTTTCAAACTCTTCTCTTGCAATAAGCTCTCTTTCAAGGAGAAATTTTCTCCTTTCATAGACGGACTTTAAGTTTTCATAGCTTGCCTTTGCTTGTGCAAGCTGTGCCTCTAACTGTCTGAGCACATTTTCATAGTCCGCAGGGTCTATCTTCAAGAGAGCCTGTCCGCTCTTTACGAATGCACCCTCGTCCACAAAAAGGCTCAAAACTCTACCGCTGACAAGAGGTCTAAGCAAAACATCCTTTTCTCCCTCAAAATATCCTTTAGTCACGTACTCTATTGGCACTTCTTCGGACTTCAATTCATAGAGGCTCACCACTACCTTTCTCTCTCTTGGCTGTTGCTCTGAAGCCTTTTGAGTTTGCCTCTGACAGGAAAGGACAAAGAGTAGAGCAAAAATGCCTATGGCATAAAGAACCTTCCTCATAGTGAGAAAGATTATAACATACTGACCAGTCGGTCGGTT
>JBBKAW010000054.1:0-11184 GCA_037722135.1 Aquificaceae bacterium | reverse complement strand
AAAGAACCTTCCTCATAGTGAGAAAGATTATAACATACTGACCAGTCGGTCGGTTGACATACAGGCTAAGAGAGTTTAATGTATTTTTATGGTTTTCCAAGTAGTTATCCAAAAGGATAAACATGGCTATTTTGCCTACTGTCCTGAACTGCCCGGTTGTCATACACAGGGAGACACCTTTGAGGAGGTTGTAAAAAACATAAAGGAAGCTATAGAGCTTTACCTTGAAACCCTTACGGAAGATGAGCTTGAGGAGCTTAGAGGTAGGGAACTTATAACTGCATTCGTGGAAGTTTAATGCCAAAGCTACCAAGGCTTACACCGCAGGAGGCAGAAAGGCTACTTTTAGCCAATGGTTTTGAATTGCTCAGAACAAAGGGAAGCCATCGCATATATGGCAAGGGAAAACTAAGGATAGTGATTCCTTTTCATACAGGCAAAACACTACATCCCAAAATAGTGAAGGAAATAATGAGACTTATAGAAGAAAGCGACTAACATACTGACCAGTCGGTCGGTTATAATATACCCACCATGTATCGCTTTTTTATACACAGACCGGTCACCTCTTGGATGTTTATGATAGCCTTTATAATCCTTGGGCTTTATTCTCTGAAGAAAATACCCCTTGATAGGCTTCCTGACGTGGACTTTCCCACAGTTAGCATCGTAACTACCTATCCCGGTGCAAATGCCTACGTGGTGGATGTGAACGTCACAAGAGTTATTGAAGACCAGATAGCCACCATAAGCGGGATAGAAAGCATCTCATCTGCCAGCTTTGCTGGCATTTCAAGGATAACCATAACCTTCTCCCTTGAGAAGGACATAGACGTGGCAGCACAAGAGGTCAGAGATGCGGTGCAAAGAGTTCTTGGAAAGCTTCCAGATGGCGTAGACCCACCTCTGGTTAGAAAAGTGGATACCTCCCTCGTTCCCGTTTTTGTTGCCCTACTTCACTCAAAGACTGCGGATTATCAGACCCTTGCTTACTGGGCGGAAAAGGTCATAAAGAGGGAGTTTGAAAGGATAAATGGCGTAGGGCAGGTAGACCTTGGCGGTTTTAGAGACAATGTGCTTTGGGTGAGGATTGACCCAGAGAAGCTCTACTCAAGAGGGCTTGCGGTTCAGGACGTATTGGATGCGGTAAGTAAAAACCACATAGAAGCACCAGCAGGAGCCATATACGGCAAAAACAGGGAATACATACTAAGGCTTTACGGAAAAGCTCAAGACCCAAGAGAGCTTGAAAGTGTATACATAAGAAACGGTGTAAGGCTTAGAGATGTGGGCTTTGTGGAGTTCACAGAAGATGAAAGAAGAGGCATGGCAAGGTTTATGGGCGAGCAGGCTATCGCCTTGGTTGTTTACAAACAATCTAAGGCTAACACCGTTGAAGTGGTGGATGCGGTAAAGGCAAAGATGGAAGAGCTAAACAGACAACTACCTCAAGGTATGAGAATGGACTATACCTTTGATTCCTCCATATTTGTAAAGGATAGCGTCAGAGCTGCAATAGAGGAGATAATAATAGGTAGTTTGCTAACCGCCCTCGTGGTTTACTTTTTCCTTGGAAACTTAAAGCTTACCCTTGTTCCCATATTTGCAATACCCATAACCCTTCTTGGCACTGTCTTTTTCATCTACCAGCTTGGAAACTCCCTTAATACCTTTACCCTTCTTGCCCTTGCGGTGGCAGTAGGCATAGTTATAGACGATGCCATAGTGGTGCTTGAGAGCATATACAGAAGAAGATACGAAGAAGGTCTTAGTCCCTTAGAGGCAGGAGAAAAAGGCACTCGGGTAGTCATCTTTGCCCTTCTGGCTTCTACCGCCTCTTTGGTGATAGTCTTTTTGCCCATCATATTCCTCAAAGGTGTAGTAGGCAAGCTCTTTGGAAGTTTTGCACTAACACTTGCTATAGCCATAGCACTCTCTTACCTTGTTGCCATTAGCTTTACCCCCATGGCGGTTTCAAGACTTGTGGCAGGTCCACCTTCCACTAACCCCTTTGTAAGAGCTTACGAGAGGTTTGAAAACTTCTTTGATAGGCTTTTGAGGTGGTCTCTTGACCACAAGTTGGTGGTTATAGCCTTCTCTTTACTTAGCGTTTTTATAGGCTTTCAACTATTTAAGGCGGTCAAAAAGGAGTTTTTCCCCATCGTAGATGAGGGTAGGTTTCTTATAAGGTTTGAAACGCCTGTGGGCTCTTCCTTTGAATACACAGAGCAGAAAACAAGGGAAATAGAAGCAATTCTTCTCAAAAACCCTTACGTGGACCGCTTTGGTATTGCTGTAGGTCAAGGAGTGGCAGGAAGACCGGATGTAAACGGTGGTCTTGGCTTTGTTTACCTAAAGGAGGGCAAAAGACCCCATCAGGCAAAGATTATGGAGATGGTAAGAGAAGAGCTAAGAAAAGTAAAGGATGTGAGAGTAAGCGTAGAGCCTCCGGGCATTGTGGGACCCGGCGGTGGGAGGTTGGTAGACCTCCAGTATGCTATAAAAGGTCCCTCTCTTGAAGAGCTTCAAAACATAGCCAATAGACTTACCACAGAGTTTAGAAACAGGGCTGGCTACAGGGACGTGGACACAGACCTTAGGCTAAATGAGCCACAGATTCAAATAAGGGTAAACAGAGAAAAACTTGGAGACCTGGGTGTTAGCGTGGAGGACGTGGCAATAACCCTAAACGTCCTCTTTGGAAAGTTTAAGCTCGGAACTTATGAAGTTGGTGCGGAAAGCTACGATGTGTATGTCAAGGCTATACCGGAGTTTGTGCAAAACATGGAAAACCTCAAAAGGGTATATGTGAGAAACCTCAAGGGAGAGCTTATACCACTAACGGAGCTGGTAGATATACAAGTAGCCACAGGTTATAAGGTAATAAACCGATACAACAGACAATATTCTTTCAACTTCTTCGCCAACCTATCTCCAGAAAAGCCTCTTGCTGATGCGGTGGCAGAGGTTGAAAACTGGCTAAAAAATAACCTTCCACCCGGCTACACCTTTGAGCCGGTGGGTCAAGCAAAGGAGTTTCAAAGAGCCTTTCAAGGTCTTGGCTTTGCCCTTCTTTTTGCACTAATAGGCGTTTATATGGTGCTCGCTTCTCTTTTTGAAAGCTACAGGCATCCCTTTACTGTGCTTCTCATGGTCCCCCTTGCAGTGGCTGGTGCTTTCGGGCTTTTGCTTCTTACAAATACCTCACTCAGCGTCCCCTCCTACTTTGGCATAATCCTCCTTGTGGGTATAATCGTCCGTGATGCGGTGCTATTCATAGAGAGGATAATCCAGCTTAGAAAGGAAGGTATTCAAACCCGTGAGGCTATCCTTCAGGCAAGAAAAGAAAGGCTAAGACCCATCCTTATGACTACCTTTACCATAGTGTCCGCTCTAACACCCGTAGCCCTTGGTCTTACCGCAGGTGCGGAGCTAAGAAAACCCCTTGCCCTTGCAGTCATAGGTGGTATATTCACGGGACTTCCACTTAGCCTTTTCCTTTTGCCAGTGCTGTATGAACTCTTTGACAAGCTGAGCCTAAGAAATTATCATATTAGAAAAACCTAAGGAGGTGTCGCCATGCCAATTTATGTAATGCTAACCACTCTAACCGACGAGGGTATGAAAACCCTCAAGCACAAGCCCGAGAGGATAAAGGAAGTAGACAAGGAAGTGCTGGAGCGTTTTGGCGTCAAAGTGCTTGCCCAGTATGTGGTGATGGGACCCTACGACTTTGTGAACATTCTTGAAGCTCCAGACAACGACACCATAGTGAAGATGGCGGTGGAGCTTGGCTCAAGAGGGACTATAAGGACACTTACCATGCCTGCCATTGATGTAGACCAGTTTATAAAGGACCTAAAGGAGCTGGGATAAGGCATTTATGGAGCATACCCTTAGAGCATTCTTTGAGATAACACTGAGATACACAGACCTAAAGTGGGCAAAGACCAGGGATGACCTTATAAGCAGGTCTATAAAGGCTTTGAGAGCCTTCAAAGAAGGCAAAGACCTTGAAGAGATAAAGGGCACAAGGGAACTGAGCTTTGAAATAGAAGACTCCCTTCCCTTTCTCTACTCTTTTGTAAAAGAGCATCCAGAGGAAGTGGAAAGGCTTATAGAACTGCTTAGTATGTTTATAAAGTCGCCAACACCCTGTAAAATAAGACTTATAAACTTTTCGGAGGCTTTGCTTGAAGATAGGAGATTATCTAAGGCAGGGTAAGTTTAGCGTATCCTTTGAATTTTTTCCCCCAAAAACGCCAGAAGGCGAGGAGGAGCTTTTCCAGACCATAAAGAGCCTTCAGCAGTTAAACCCTACCTTTGTGTCTGTAACCTATGGAGCGGGTGGAAGCACAAGGGACAGGACAAGAAGAGTAGTAGAAAGAATTCACAAAGAAACAAACCTTACCGTGATGGCACACCTTACCTGCATAGCACATACAGAAGAAGACCTATACCATATACTCAAAGGCTACACACAGATAGGGATAGAAAACATATTAGCCCTTAGAGGAGACCTTCCTGCAAACATGCCAGATTTTAAGCCTCCAGAGGGTGCCTGCAAACACGGCTCTGAGCTCGTAAGGTTTATAAGGGAAAACTTTGGAAATACCTTCTCCATAGGCGTTGCCTCTTACCCAGAGGGACATCCAGAATCTCCCAACATGGAGTGGGAGATAAGATACTTCAAGCAGAAGGTAGAGGCGGGTGCGGACTTTTCCATAACCCAGATGTTCTTTGATAACTCTTACTTTTACAGGTTCTTAGAACTTTGCCAAAGGGCAGGCATAAACATTCCCATTATACCGGGTATAATGCCAATTACCAACTTCCGGCAGATACAAAGGTTTGCCAGCATGTGCGGTGCGGAGATACCCCAAAGCCTTGTGGAAAGACTTGAGCCTTATGCGGACAATCCAGAAGAGACACTAAAGATCGGTGTAGAGTTTGCCATAGAGCAGTGCCTTGACCTTTTGGACAACGGCGTGCAAGGTCTGCACTTTTATACCCTAAACAAATCAAAGGCTACACTTCTTGTATACGAAGGCATAAAAGGTGCACTCAAAACATGAGGGTGAAGGTAAGCTATAGAGGACAGGAGTTGGAATTAGAGCTTGAAGAAAAAAATCCAAGGGCTAAGGATATTCTTAGGGCTCTTGGACTTTCCAGAGAATACGCCTTTGTAGTAAGAGACGACGAAGTGCTTGAGGAAAATGAACCAATAAGAGAAGGAGACTATTTAAGGGTTATAAACGCCATATCGGGTGGATATATTTAAAAAGAATGCGTAGGTGTCAAAGGTGCGGACAAAAGGCGGTAGTGTATCTCCCTCAACATAGGCTTTCTCTTTGCAAGGAGCACTACATAGAGTGGTATCTCAAAAGGGTAGAGTCCACCATAAGAGAGTTCAAAATGTTCGGTAAGGACGATAGGGTCCTTGTTGCAGTCTCTGGTGGGAAAGATAGCCTTTCTCTGTGGGATGCATTGTGTAGGCTTGGATACACAGCGGATGGTCTTTATATAGACTTAGGTATAGGTGAGTATTCTCAAAAGTCTAAGAAAGCCTGCGAAAACTTCGCACAAAAAAAGGGTCTAAGGCTACATGTCCTTGAGCTAAAAAGGGAAATAGCTTCCATTCCAGAGATAAAGGAAGTGGAGAGAAACAGACCTGCTTGCTCCTTTTGTGGTTTGCTAAAAAGATACTATATGAACAGGTTTGCAAGAGAAGGTGGCTACAAGGTTATAGCAACGGGACACAACCTTGACGATGAAAGTGCAACCCTCCTTTCCAACGTGCTAAGCTGGAACATGGGTTATCTTTCAAGACAGTTTCCAGTCCTGTTGGAAGGAGAGGGTTTTGTGAGGAAGGTAAAGCCTCTTGTGAAGTTTACAGAAAAGGAAAACGCCCTATATGCCTTTCTTTCTGGCATTGAATATGTGGAAGAGGAATGTCCCTTCTCGGAAGGTGCAAGCTCCATAGAATACAAGAAAACACTTGCCCAGATGGAAGAAAAGAGCCCAGGAACCAAGCTAAGGTTTTACATGGACTTTTTGAGAAGACTGCACCCTATACTTCAAACCCAAGAGGTGGAATTAAGACCTTGCAAAGTCTGTGGTGAGCCCACCACTGCTGAAGTATGCTCCGTCTGCAGGTTAAAAGAAAGGGTTATTCCAAAGCTTTTGTCATCCTCACCCAGTAGTTAAACCTGTCCCTCTCCTCAAAGCCGAGATTTTTGTAAAAGTCTATAGCCTGTTTATTTTCGTCTCCTACCCAAAGCTCCGCCATATCAAGCCCCCTGCTTTTGAAGTATTCCAAAGCCTTTTGCACAAGAGCCCTACCTATACCCCTATTTCTATACTCGGGAAGAACCACAAGTTCATGAATAGCACCCACCACCTTACCTTCCCTTTTACTAAACCAATTTCCGTCGCTGGCAATAAAGCCAACTACTTTGCTATCCTCCTCTGCAAGCCATATACCCGCCACATCCCTCCTAAAAAGCCAGTTAAGATATGCTTGCACGTCATCTGGGTGTGTATAGGAGTATTCCTCAAGACCCTTGTAGCCTAACAAATATAGGTCCACCAAAATTTTTATGTCCTTCTCTTCTGCCCTTCTTATGGTCATGGTCTTACAACTCTCGCCCCTTCGGGAACTACCACTCTAAAGAGGTTTTCAGAGGGTGTAAAGTTTGTGGTAATCCTTAGAAACTCTATGGTAGTGATTGTGCCACCCTTTTCTTCAACCCTTATACTTCTTATATCTCCCCTTGAAGATACCTCCACCAAAACCCTTGAAAAATAGTCGTCTCTAACCTTTGGCTTGAGAATAAAGGTCTTTCCTCTTGAACCTTCCATCTCACCCACAAGTTCAAAAACCTCAGAGAGAGGTCTTGAGACCAGAAATAGGGCTTCCACCACCGGCGAACTGTTTCTTTCAACTCGTTCAAGAAAAGCAGTCCTATCCCTGGGAACATAAACCATGACCTGCACTCCGTTAGACACTATAAGGGTCTTTTCTGGCTGTTCGTATTCTATCCTAAACCTTCCTCCTCTCTGGGCATAGAATATCCCCTTTGATACCTCTGGTTTTGACTGCCACGGATACTGGACTCTTTGCACAAAGTCCACCCTTATACTTCTTATACCTTCAAGTCTTCTTTCAAAGTCTTCAAAGGACTGTGCAACAGCTAAGGATACCATAAAGAGGAATAGCATTAGCACTTTCATAGCTTATGAAACCTCCTAAGAAAAGATAGTATAACCTCATACCACATAGCCACATGGTCCCAGCTTATGGCGTCATAGTTGTCATAAATGGTATGCCTTAGGGTAAAAGGGTGAGAGCTAAGATAGAGAGTTTGGATGCCTAACTCCTTAAAGGGTAAGTGCTCACCTTCCAGCTCATCAACCGTGCAAAAGTCTATATCCATCTTCATGTCCTGCAAATGCCTGTAGAACATTTCGTTTATCCTCTCTCCATTGTATCCCGCTCTATCTTTGTATACGACCACAGGGTTATGCCATCCTATACCCTCAAGGTTTATACAATAAAAGGTATGCTTTACCCCACTTCTTAAGTGAAACTTCACTCCTTCCATACCCAATTCTCCGCAGTCGGTGATAAGGAATCTAAGCCTATAGGGTAAATTGTAATTTTCTTTCAACTCTTCGTAGAGGAAAAGCAGGAGAAGAAAACCAATGCCATTACAAATAGCTCCATGTATCTCCGCCACCGTATCCATATGAGAAACCATGTATATCACAGGACCCTTTCCTAACTCCATGAAAAGGTTTACCCCTTTTATGACCCTTTCTTCTGACCTCACCTTAAGTATAACCTCAGAATCCTCCACTTTTGGAAAGTCCTCCCTTTTTATGCTGACTATCGGTATACCCACCCCCATATCATGACCGTGCACGTATGCGTCCGCCTTGTCTTCTGACCTATAGGTAATTATGGCTACCGCACCCTTTTGCTGAGCCTGAATAGCTTTTTCCTTAGTTAGGTCTGGCACAAGAGCTATATCACCTTCTATGTAGTTTCTCTTTACATAGGCTTTTTTTTCAATAGGTTTGCTTCCTATGTAGGCTACTGCCCTTATCTTTTCTTCACCTACAGTTAACCATGCCTCCTTGGGTATGAACTTTTTTACGGAAAAGGTCTCTTTTTTGTATTTGCATGAGTTATTTTTAAGAAAAGACTCTATGTGCCTGCGAACTTTTTCGCTTTCCTTTGTTCCTGACAACCTGTTATGAGTAAGAACATTGTATGCAAATTCCTTTAGAAACTCTAACCTTTCACTTTTCATAAACGGGCGTTAGCCAGCCAAAATATCGTTCTATCATCCCTCTTACCGCACGAAAGTATATGTCTTGAAGTTCTTTTGTAATTGGACCTATTTCTCCCTTTCCTACCTTTCTGTTGTCCACTTCCACCACAGGTGTTATCTCCGCTGCAGTGCCAGTTAAAAATATCTCATCCGCCACGTATAGTTCACTCCTTGCTACGGGACGCTCTTCTATCTCCACCACAAGCTCGTTTTTAAGAAGTTTCTTCACTGCAGAACGCGTTATACCCTCAAGTATATGCTCAGAGTAAGAGGGGGTTATAGCCTTGCCTTCCCTTATCAGGAATATGTTTTCTCCAGAACCTTCCGCAACAAAGCCATGTTGGTTTAACATGATAGCTTCGTCATATCCTGCCAAAAGAGCCTCTGTTTTTGCCAAAGCACTGTTTACATAAGCACCAGCCACCTTCCATCTTGAAGGTATGGAGTTGTCGTCATTCCTCCTCCAAGAGGATACCTTTACCCTTATACCCTTTGAAGTATCCAAATATCTTCCAAAGTTGTAGGTGTATATGGCTATTTCAGGCGTATAGTCTATTAGCTTGGGAGTGAGCTTGAGGTCCTTAAAGTAGACTATGGGTCTTATGTAAACGTCTTCTTTTATCTGATTTTTTCTGAGTAGTTCTACGGTTATGTTTACAAGGTCTTCCACGCTGTAGGGTAGTTCCATAAACATGGCTTTGCAGTTTCTTAGCAGTCTCTGATAATGCTCTCTTGCAAAGAGGATATATAACTGCTGATGCTCCTCATTCCAATAAGCCCTTATACCCTCAAAAATTGCAGTGCCATAGTGGAAGGAATTGGTCTTTATGTTTATGTTGGCTTCCTCTATTGGGACAAACTTTCCTTCAAAAAAGGCGTATTCCATGGCAATATAGATTATAGCAGAAAAGCGGTTGAAGTTTACAAGGCTTAGCTTATATTTTTATTCCCTTGGAGGCGGGCATGAAGAGGTTTATGTTAAAGTCAAAGATTCATAGAGCGAGGATAACGGGTGCGGAGCTACACTATGAGGGTAGCCTTTCCCTTGACCTTGCCCTCATGGAGTCTGCGGACCTTTTGCCTTTTGAGAAGATAGAGGTGTATAATGTGAGCAACGGTGCGCGTTTTTCCACTTATGTAATACCAGCACCAAGATACTCTGGTGAAGTAAGGTTAAACGGTGCCGCTGCGAGGTTGGGTGCAGTGGGCGATATTGTGATAATAGCCTCTTATGGTCTATTTGACAGGGAGGAGCTTGAGGGTTTTAGACCTTACCTTGTTTATGTGGATGAGAACAATCAAATAAGGGAAGTAAGGAGGGAGATGGTTATAGAAGGTGTGAATAGCTGGCATGATTGGTAAGGTTTTTAGAATATTTAGAGAGAAGGGAGGTGTGCTAAAAGCCCTTGAACTTTGGGATTGGTATGAGTCTCTTGAACCAAAGGACCAAAAGAGGGTGAAGTATTACTTTTCTCTAAAAAGCATAAAGGATATGCGATTTCCCTTTAGAGCAAAGCACTTTGATACTGGGGAGGTAAACAACCCTGGATACACGAAGGCTACCTTTCTTGGCACACTTGCTCAAACAGCCCTGCTTGACGGAAAATACGAGGATGCGGAATGGCTATACTTGAAAGCCCTTGAGCTAAGCCAGAGCCCTTACGAAAAGCATCTAATATTAAACGACCTTGTTATGCTCTCTCAAAAGCTAAAAGACTTTGAAAAGATGGAAAAGTATGCACGAATGGATTTGGAATTGTTCCAAGAGTATAAGGAGGAGCTCAAAGACAAAAACGGTGGCACTTTGCCACAGATAAACTCTTATGAGCTTATGGTTTATCTCCTGGAAAGGAAAGGAGACAAAAAGTCAGCTCTTGAGCTTCTTGAGAGGTTACACAAGGAAGGTGTCCCTCACCCCTTTTACGAGGAAGTGAAAAGAAGGCTCATCACATGAAATACCACAGGCTCATAAGAAAGGTAGTTGAGCTTCAGAGAAGAAAAGGGCTTATACCTAAAGGAGCTTCTCTGCTTCTTGCCTTCTCTGGAGGTGTAGATTCTGTAGCCCTTACTCTTTGTATGCTTGAGCTAAAGGACTTTTTAAGGCTCAAAAGGCTTGCATTGGCTCATATAAACCATCAACTCAGAGGAGATGAGTCTTATAGAGATGAAGCCTTTTGTGTAGAGTTTGCAAAGGCGAAGGGTCTTGAGGTGTTTGTGGAGAGGATAGAAGTTAAATCGGAGGGGGAAAACCTTGAGGCTAAGGCAAGGGAGCTAAGATACAAGGCTCTTGAGGAAGTAAGGCAAAGAGAAGGCTTTGACCTTATAGCAACCGCTCATCATCTTAATGACTTGGCAGAAACTGTTCTCCTTTGGCTTGTACGTGGTGCAGGAAGGGAAGGTCTTTTAGGCTTTGAGGAGAAAAAGGGCAACATAGTCAGACCCTTGTATTTGGCGACAAGAGAGGAGATAGAGGACTTTGTAAGGTCAAAGAGGGAAAACTGGGTGGAGGATTCTACCAACTACGACCTTAGCTATGCGAGAAACCTTATAAGGCATAAGGTTATTCCAGAACTAAAGAAGATAAACCCAAGGCTTGAGGAGAGTTTCCTAAGGCTTAAAGAGATTCTAAAAGAAGAAGAGGAAGTCCTTGAAGAGCTCACACAAAAGGCTATTATGGAAGTTTTCAAAGAAGGGGAGCTTGACAGAAGAGCCTTTTTGAAATTGCCACAAGCCATAAAGAGGCGCATAGTTTATCGCTTTTACGGTATAAGGAGTATGAAAGAAATAGACAGCATAATAAACAGTATAAAAAAGGGATATGCTCTTGAAAAGCCGGGGCACATGATTA
>JBBKAW010000053.1 GCA_037722135.1 Aquificaceae bacterium | reverse complement strand
GGCACATGCCTTAGTTTCATCGGTCTATCTCTCCTACCACTGGGTCTATGCTTGCCAAGATGGTAACCGCATCCGCTATTACACGGTCTTTCATGAGCTTGGGATACACGCAAAGGTTATACATAGAGCCTGGTCTTATCTTTACCCTGTAAGGCTTTGTGCCACCAGTGGAGTATATGTAAAAACCCAGCTCTCCCCTTGGGTTTTCTCCAGAGGAGTATATCTCACCTTCTGGAACCTTTAGACCTATGCCGTCAAGAGACAGCTTGAGCTTTTTGGGGTCTGGAGATTCCGCAAAGAAGGGTGCATTTTTGAGTTTTTCAAGCACCGCCACACACTGCTCTATTATCCTCAGGCTCTGCCTCATCTCCTCAAGCCTTACCAAATAGCGGTCATATACATCGCCATTTTCTCCCACTGGAATGTCAAACTCCACCCATGGATAGGCATCGTAGGGTTCAAACTTTCTTATATCGTAAGGCACGCCAGAGCCTCTGGCTACTGGACCTGTTAGCCCATAGAAGTAAACATCCTCCTTGCTTATAACTCCCACTCCCACGTTTCTTCTTAGCCATATCCTGTTCCTACTGAGTATGGTCTCCCACTCCTTTAGCTCCTTTGGAAACCTCTTTATAAAGGCTTTTATTACCTCCAGAGCACCCTCTGGCAAGTCCATACGCACACCACCTATCCTCGTGTAGGAGATGGTGAGCCTTGCACCAGTTATACCCTCTATAATGTCCATAAGTTTTTCTCTCTCCTTAAAGGCATACAGGAATATGGTTAGAGCTCCAAGGTCAAGGGCGTATGTGCCAAGCCACAAAAGGTGAGAGTTTATCCTCTGAAGCTCTGACATCATAGTGCGGATATACTTTGCCTTTTCTGGAACAAGGTCTTCTATGCCAAGAAGTCTCTCCACTGCCACAACCCAAGCCTGATTGGAGCATAGGGCGGAAAGGTAGTCCATACGGTCTGTGTAGACCAGAAACTGGTTATACATCTCGTTTTCTGCTAACTTTTCCACACCCCTGTGGAGCTGACCCAGTATCACATCGCACTGATAGACCCTTTCCCCCTCAAGGTCAAAGAGAAACCACATAGTCCCGTGTGTTCCCGGATGTAGTGGTCCCCAGTTTAGCACTATCTGAGCCTTCTTCTTAAGCCTTCTTTTTTCGGTTATCTCAAGGTCTTCCAAGGTTGGCACAGGCGTGTGCATCCTATCGTAATTCATAAGACCTTGAAGGTTATCACCCCATAGGACCTCGTTCAAGGAAGGTAAGTATTCTGTGGCATAGCCCTCAAGAGGAAAGTCCTTTCTAAGAGGATAGTGCTGGTAGGTTTCCCACATAAAGGCACGCACTAAGTTTTCGTGCCCCTCATACCTTATGCCAAACATATCGTAGCATTCTCTTTCTGCCCATTTGCCCGCAAACCAGAGCTTTTCTATAGAAGGAAGCTCTCCATCCGTCCACGTTTTTACCACTACCCTCTTTTTTTCATCCACGTTGTAGAGGATATAGAAGGCTTGAAAGCGAGGCTTTTTGTCAGGAAAGTCCACCACTGAGTGGTCAATAAAGAGCTTATAACCCTTTTCTTCCTTTAAGACCTTAAGAAGGTCAATGAGCCTTTCCTTTTGGATATGAAGAGAGGTAATGGTAGGCTTTTCTTCAATTTCAAGCCCCTCAAACCTGCTCCTTAGGTCAATAAAGTCCTGTCCCTTTGCCCAAGGCATCTCACACTCCTTTAGAGGCTTTCTTCTTCAAACTGCCAATCAAGGGCTCCCTTTCTCCAAGCATAAAGAAGCCCATAAGTTAATATAAGTATAAAGAGGAACATCTCCACAAAGCCAAAAACCCCCAGATACCTGTAAACTACCGTCCAAGGAAAAAGAAAGGCAGCCTCTATGTCAAAGAGCAAAAGCAGTAGACCAAGCAGGTAATAACCTTGATGGAAGGTAGACTGAGCGGATTTATCGTAAAGAGGCACTCCACACTCATAAGGATAATCTTGCAGGGCATCTGAGCTTTTTGGACCCAGTAGCTTGTTTACAAAGACAAAGACCAAGGCTAAGCCTAACATAATGCCTAAGAATATGAGCAGTGCCAAGTACTCCATACCTTCACCTCATAAATAGGTTTTCCGCAGAAGGACTTACAAAGCTCCATAATATTATAGGCACTGCACCAAGAAGGACAAGGGCAAGACTAAAGAGCAATATAAGAAACTTCTCCACCGGAGACACAGAAAGGTTTAGACTGTTGGTCTGCTCCTTCATAAACATAAGCACCGTTATCCTTAGGTAATAGCCTGTGGATATACCCGTTGCGATTATCATCACCAGGGCAAGCCACCAGAGCCTTTCAAAGGATAGGGACATAAAGACCAAGGCTTTTCCTACAAAGCCTACAGTAGGTGGAACTCCCAGCAAGGCAAGGAGCATTACCATAAAGGAGAAGGCAAGCCAAGGTGCGGAGAACCTCATACCTGAAAACTGCTCTAATTTGTTTTCCCATCCTGGCACTCTTTCTAAAAGGGCAAGCACCATAAAGCTACCAAAACCCATAAGGGAGTAGGCAAGGAGAAAGTATATGACCGCCTTTAGACCTATAACCTCTGCTACGGAGATACCTGCCAATATGTAGCCAGAGTGTGCTATAGAGGAGTAAGCCAAAAGCCTTTTTACGTCCTTTTGCACCAAGGCGGTAAGGTTTCCATACAGCATAGTCAGGGCAGAGATAATAGCCACTGTGGTTATCCATGCATAGGCAAAATGCTCCTGAACCAAGGGCATGAGCCTAACCACTGGAGCAAAAAAGGCGAGCTTTCCAAAGGATGCCATATAGGCGGTTATGGGCGTGGGAGCACCCTGATAGGCATCTGGAAGCCAAAAATGAAAGGGCACCGCACCTATCTTTATGGCAAAACCTATCAAAAATAGCACAAGACCAAGCACCAAAAAGTATTGGTTTTCACCCACATGCGTAAGGATATATCTAAGGTCAAGAGAGCCCGAATACAGATACATAAAGCCTGCACCGTAGGAAGCCAAGGCTATAGAAAGACCTCCAAGGATTAGATACTTAAAGGCACCCTCTTTTGAATTAAAGTCTGACCTGAGAAGAGCGGTAAGTATGTAGAAGGCTATGGAGACCGCCTCAAGGGCAACATATAGAACTATAAGGTTGTAGGAGGAGACTAAAAACATCCCACCTATTAGGGCAAAGCTAAGAATGTAGTAGAACTCTCCATAAAGAGACTTTTTGCTTTTGTAATAGAGGTAATTAAAGCCTAAAAGAGACATGGTAAGCAAAAGCATAAAGGCTTGCATAAGGCTTGAAAAGCTGTCTCTCTTGTAAAGCCCATAAAAGGTCTCTCCCTCCATACCCCAGTTGAAAACTATAAGAAGCAGAGCCAAAAGATAACCCACAAGGCTTACGCTTATGGCAAGAGCATGGTTTATCCTTTTGTATATAAGGTCAAGGCTAAAGAGGACAAAGCCAGTAAGCAAGACCACAAGCTCTGGAAGGACAAGGGACAGACGAGGCAATTCTATGCTTATTAGCTGTTCCATCTTAACCTCCCATTACCCTTAAGAGTAAGTACTCCAAAAGGCTGTCTATGTAAGGGTCATAGAAAGCGAAGAATAGGAAGGGTAGAAAGCCTACCATAAGCATGGGAATAACCACAAGCAAGAAGGCACTTAGCTTAAAGCCTCTTAGGTCTGTAAAGTGAACGAGCCTGCTTTCCTCCTTTGTGTCAAGGTATAGGGTCTTTAGGAGGTATAGCACATAGACCGCACTAAAGAAGGCACCCACAACCACTAAGAAGGCAAGAAGTAGTGTATATTCCCTTGCTCCCACGATAGTGAGAAACTTACCCCAGAAGGAAGAACCACCGGGAAGCCCCATAGAGGAAAAACCGGTTATGGCAACAAGAACCGCAAAGAGAGGCATAAACTTTATACTTCCCCTAAGTGCTTGCATATTAAAGCTGTGTAGCCTGTTGTAGATAAAACCCGCCATCATAAACAAGGCGGAGGAGGTAAGACCGTGGGCAAACATCTCTGTAATGCTGGCTCTTAGACCCTCTGCATTAAGGAGAAACATACCCGCTACCACAAAACCCATATGGCTCACAGAAGAGTAGGCTACAAACCTCTTTACATTGCTCTGGCTTATGGTAAACCAAGAGGCAAAAATTATAGTAAGTATACCCCAAAGCACCATTATGGGCATAAGGTATACAGAAGCTATTGGAAAGAGACCTATGTTGAACCTAAGCAGGGCATAAGTCCCCATCTTAAGAAGCACCGCAGCAAGCACCACAGAACCTGCAGTTGGTGCTTCTCCGTGAGCGTCTGGAAGCCATGTATGGAAAGGCACTATAGGCGTTTTTACCGCAAAGGCTATTAGAAAGAGAAGGAACATAAAAAGCTCAAAGGTAAAGTCATACTGATTGTTTATAAGGTCAAAGTAGTTAAAGGAAAACTCGCCAAACTGTTTATAGTGCTGGACCGCAAGGCTTACAATACCAAGCAAAAGGAACAAAGAGGAGACAAAGATGTATATGAAGAACTTATAGGCGGAATATAGCCTTAGCTTGTAGCCCCATATGCCTATGACAAAGAACATGGGAACAAGGGTAAGCTCATAAAAGACATAAAAGACCATAAGGTCAAGGCTGGCAAAAACACCTACAAGAAAAGTCTCTGTGAGCAAAAACCATGCGTAATATTCCTTAAGACGGTGGCTTATTTGATGGTCTCTTGTGGACCAAAGGATGGCAACCAAAGAAACCAAGGTGGTAAGTATATACATAAGGTAAGAAAGCCCATCAAAACCTAAATGCAAGCTAAGGTTTAGCTCAGGGATAAGGACATACTTTTCCTCAAACTGCACCCTGTCCGCCCTTGAAAAGTCAAAGAAGAAGAGAGATACCAAAGATATGCCAAACACAAGCCCGCTGAAGAAGACCGCTATCCACTTAGAAAGTTCCTCTTTTGCGAGGAGTATCACAAAAACTCCCAACAGAGGCAATATCATGCTCACCGATATTAGTGGAAACCCTTCCATCCTTTCACCTCATGCTGTATAGTATGACACCCAGTATAAAGACCACACCAAGTAGTAGAAAGCTCACATAGTTGTTAAGAAGACCTGTCTGTATGTTCCTTACCTTTTTACCCATCCAGTAGGACAGCTTTGCCACGCCGTTGACAAAAAGGTCCACAAGCATTATATCCAACTTCATCCAGAGGAATTTTACCACCCTAAAGTAGAGGAAGCTAAGCAGGTTTATAAAGCCATCTATCAAAACCCTATCACCAACAAGGAAAAGACCCTTAGAAAGACCCATATAACCCCTTGCTATGCCCCTATGGTAAAGCCTTTCAGTAAAGAACTGCTCTTTGAAGGTAGTATGCAAAGGCTT
>JBBKAW010000052.1 GCA_037722135.1 Aquificaceae bacterium | reverse complement strand
GGAATTAGTGCAATTAGGTTGATAATCCACATAACTGTAGAGGTAAGAGGGTTTCTGAATGGATGTTTTTTTGATTTGAAAAACTTTTTTGTGTATATCCTATAAACAAGCGTATGCAAGTGAAGTGCGTCTGGCATCATTGTGGGGAACTTTTTCAAAAACTTTCTCCTATACATAGAAAAAAGCGTCTCCACTACTGGATAGCTATTAACCATAAGGGCAAACCATGGCGATACTTGTGGATTTCTCTCTACAAGCAAGATAGAAAGAGCACCAACGAGAAAACCAATTAGATAGGCACCACCGTCTCCTAAAAAGATAAGACCATAAGGATAGTTAAGCACAAAGAAGCCTATTATGGCAGAAACTATAAGGAGAGAAACATACAGGAGAGTTAGGTCATTGTGTTTGTAAGCTACGTAGGCAATGGCTAAAAGGTTTAGCACTGCGGTCATGCTGGCAAGTCCATTAAAGCCGTCTATTATGTTGTAGGCATTTACAAGACCTGCAAGGGCTATGGCAGTAAAGAGCAAGGAGAAGACCTGCAGGGTAAAAAGGTAGTCCACGTAGGGAATGTCTACCTTTGAGACGGAAAAGCCAGTAAGGAAAACAAAGGAAAGACCAGAGAGGAAAATTATGGCAAGTCTTTTTTGGGGACTTAGGCTTTTGGTGAGGTCCTCTATTATGCCTGCAAGAAAGGCAGGCAGGGAGCTAAGGAGTATGAGGGCAAAAAGAGGAAAGAGGCTTTTATCTTTGAAAAATAAAGGTGGTAGTGCAAGGCATAGGGATAGGAATATGGCAAGTCCACCAAGTCTTGGCGTGGGTCTTTGATGGAAGGTTTGGGGTCCTATATGCAAGTGGTCGGTTATGAAAGTCCTGACCTTGTTAGAGAGCAAGACTATGCCAAGGTTAATGAAAAGCGAAACTAAGAAGGCAAAAACTAAGATTAATAGCTTTGACTCTTGCACATTAATCCCTCCCTCATACTTTCAACACCACCTTTCCAAAATGCCTTGATTCTTCTAAATACCTGTGAGCCTCCTGAGCCTCTTCCAGTGGAAAGACCTTGTCCACAACCGGCTTTAAAAGACCTCTTTCAAAAAGCTCCGTTATCTTAAAGAGGTCTGCCCTTGGACCCATATAAACGCCAAGTAGCTCTATTTCACGCACAAAGATATATCTTATGTCTATCTGTGCCTGTGAGCCTGTGGTAGTGCCAAAAAAGACCAACTTTCCACCTCTTTTTAGACACTCCACGCTTTTCCAAAAGGTTTGCGTTCCCACATGGTCTACCACTATGTCTACTCCTTCCTTAAAAAGCTCTCTGACCCTTTTGACCACATCCTCTTGGTAGTGGTTTATGACCATATCCGCACCAAGCTCAAGGCATCTTTTGGCTTTCTCCTCTGAGCCTACGGTGGCTATAACAAAAGCTCCAAAGAGTTTTGCAAGCTGGATGCCTGCCACTCCCACACCAGAGGAGCCTCCCCATATGAGCACTCTGTGGTAAGGCTTTATGTGGGCTTTGTTAACCAGAGCGTTCCACACAGTCAAAAAGGTGAGAGGATAGCTACTTGCCTCTTCAAAGCTGAGGTTCTTTGGCTTTTTTATCACATTCCTTGCTGGGACGCTTATATACTGGGCGTAGCCTCCCTTTGACCTAAGACCTATAATGTCGTAATGCCTGCAGTGATTGTCCTGACCAGACTGGCATTCATAACACACACCACAGGAAAGCCCCGGTGCCACCACCACCTCATCACCCTCTTTTATGTCCCTTACAAGGCTTCCCACCTTTTCCACCACCCCGCTTATGTCTGAGCCAAGTATGTGAGGGAGCTCTGGCTTTATGGCAAGTGCTCCAGTTCTTACCCATATATCAAGGTGGTTTAGGGCTACCGCCTTAACCCTTATGAGAACCTCATCCTCTTTTATCTGAGGCTTGGGAAAGTCCTCCACAAGCCTTAGGTTCTCCACTCCACCAAAGTTTTCAAGAATAACCGCTCTCATGTTATGCTTATTATACTATGCGTATAGAGGATTTGAGAAACTCCGCTTGGAGGTTTAACGAGAGGCTAAACTTTGTAAGAAACAGAGGGCAGGTGCTTACAGAGGAATACGAGCATGTGGTAAAGGAGATAATCCAAAGAGTCCAAAAAGAGGGTGATAAGGCTATCATAGAATACACAAAGAGGTTTGATGGTCTTGAGCTCACTTCTGAGACTATGGAAGTCCCTTACGAGGAGCTTGAGAGGGCTTATAACGAGATAGAGGAGGATGTAAGGTCCGCCCTTGAGGTAGCTCATGAGAGGATAAGGAGGTTTCACGAAAGGCAGTTAGAGAGGAGCTTTTTCACAGAAGAGGAGGGTATTGTCCTTGGCAATAGGGTCTTACCCCTTGAGAGGGTGGGTATATATGTGCCTGGTGGGAAGGCGGCATATCCCTCTACCGTGCTAATGAACGCAGTGCCTGCGGTGGTGGCGGGTGTGGAAGAGGTTATTATGGTCTCTCCAAAGCCTAACCCCTATACCCTTGCTTCCGCCTTTATAGCAGGTGTAAGCAGGGTATACCAGATTGGTGGTGCTCAAGCTGTTGCAGGGCTTGCCTTTGGAACGGAAACCCTCCCCAAGGTAGATAAGATAGTAGGTCCTGGAAACATATTCGTAGCTCTTGCCAAAAAGCTCCTCTACGGCGTGGTGGACATAGACATGATAGCGGGACCCTCTGAGATACTCATAATAGCGGACGGTAGTGTAGACCCCAAGTGGACTGCCTCTGACCTTCTCTCTCAGGCGGAGCACGACGAGCTGGCGGGAGCTTTTATGATAACCACCGACGAAGAATACGCAAGGGAGGTCTCCCAATGGGTGGAAAAGCTCCTTGAAGACTTTCCAAGAAGGGAGATAGCCCAGAAGTCCATAGAGAGGTTTGGAACCATATTCCTTGTGGAAGACCTATACAAAGCCTGTGAGGTGGCAAACTACATAGCACCAGAGCATCTTGAGGTGCTTACAGAAGAGCCTTTTGCTCTGCTTCCTTACATAAAGCATGCGGGTGCGGTTTTTCTTGGCAAGTATGCAACAGAGCCTCTGGGAGATTATGTGCTTGGACCAAACCATACCCTACCCACAGGAGGGACTGCGAGGTTTTTCTCACCTCTTGGAGTCTATCACTTTCTAAAGAAAAGCTCTGTGATATACCTTTCTAAGGAGGGTTTTGAAAGGGTGGCGGACTATGCGGAAAGCATAGCAAAGGCGGAAGGGCTCTTTGCCCACTACTATGCGGTTAGAGTAAGGAGGGAGCTATGAAAAGACTGCTTTTGCTTTCCTTGCTTTTATCCTCTTGTGCTCCTCTTGTCTGTCCTGAGGGAGAGGAGGTCAAAAGAAATTACTCGGAGTATAAATCCCCCAACTCCTATACCGCAGACCTTTCCCTTAGGTATGGTCTTTTGAGAATTCCCATAAGGGTCCAAAAGTCTGAGGGTAAGTTTCTCATAAGCGGTGAAGGTAGGACTGGAGAGATTTCTCTTAACAACCTGTGCGTGGCGGGTGCTTGTATAGACTTACCTATAAGTCCAGATGGTGTGATATTTGGCACGGTGCTAAGGGGTGATGAGAAGATGGTTTGTTCCCGTTCTGGAGTTTCCTTTGAAAGGGACGATGGAGTGTTTAGGTCAAGGTATGTTTTCAAGGATGGAAGGCTTGCCTTGGCAGAGTTTTATGACACTAAAAGGGATAGGAAACTTACCCTTAACTACCTTGAGTGGTCAAAGGAAGGCTTTGCCAGAGCCATAAGGGTTCAGACAGAAGGTATAACCCTTACCCTCACGGTGGATAGTTTAAAATTTTAGCCATGTATCCCGTGCTTATAGAGATTTTTGGAATTAAGATATACACCTACGGGGTGCTTGTAGCCCTTGGTGCCCTTATTGCTTACTGGCTGGTGCTTAGGTTTGCAAAGAAGGAAGGCATAAACCCAAACCATGTGGAAAACACCCTTTTGCTTGCCCTCCTGCTTGGCATCTTCGGTGGAAGGCTTTCCTATGTGATAGAACATCCCGAGCATGTCCAAAGCCTTACGGATATCTTTGCCATATGGAACGGAGGTATGAACTTCTTTGGTGGTCTTGCAGGCGGAGTGGTGGGTGCGATCATTGGCATAATAAAATATCGCCTGCCCTTTTGGAAGACTGCAGACATGGCAGTGGTTGCCCTTAGCATAGCCCACGCTATTGGAAGGCTCGGATGCACTTCTGCGGGGTGCTGTTATGGAAAGCCCTTTCCCCTTGATGGCTCTGTGCTTCCGGGTATACACTTTTCAGACAAGTTTCCCTTCTTTTATGTGGTCTTCCCTCCCGGTGCGGTAGCACCTCCCTATATGCCTCTTTATCCCACTCAGCTTATGGAGTTTATGGGTTTAATGGCTATCTTCTTAGTTCTTCTCTTCGCCTATAGGAGAAAGCCCTTTGACGGCTTTGTCTTTTCCCTTTATATGCTTCTGTATGGCGTCCTTAGGTTTTTCCTTGAGTTTTTCAGAGGGGTGACGCCTCCCATAAGTGGCATAGGTCTCACGTGGAATCAGCTCGTTGCCCTGCTTATGATAGCTACCTCCATAGCCTTAGCCCTTTGGCTCTATAGGGAGGCAAGGCATGAAAAAGTGGCTTAAAAGGCTTTTGCTTTTTGGCATAATAGTTATGGTGCTTGGCTTTTTGGGTTCACTTCTTTCAAGGCTTCCAGTGGGAGACAAGGTAGCGGTCATAAAGGTAAAGGGTGCCATAATTGAGCCAGATAGGATAGTTTCAAAGATACAAAAGGCAAAGGAGGACAAAAGCGTCAAAGCCCTCGTTCTCAGGGTAGACAGCCCCGGCGGTTCGGTGGGAGCCTCTCAGGAAATATACAGAGCCCTTGAGGACTTTAAAAGCTCTGGAAAGCCCCTTGTGGTCTCCATGGGAAATGTGGCTGCCTCTGGAGGCTACTATATCTCCGCCCCCGCAGACCTTATCTTTGCCAACCCAGGGACTATAACGGGAAGTATAGGTGTGATAGTCCAACACACAGAGATAAAGGACCTACTTGAAAAACTCGGCATAAGGACAACTGCCATAAAGACGGGAAAGTTTAAAGACACCTTGTCTCCTTTTAGAGACCTCACGCCAGAGGAGAAGGAATACCTCCAAAAGACCATAGAGGACGCTTACGAGCAGTTTCTCCAAGCCATATTGAAATACCGTTCAAAGAAGATAAGCGAGCAAAAACTTAGAGAAATAGCGGACGGTAGAGTTTTCACAGGAAGAGTAGCCAAAGAGCTGGGTCTTGTGGATGAGCTTGGAAACCTTCAAGATGCCATAAACAGGGCAAAGCAGATGGCAGGCGTGCCGGAGGCAAGGGTCTTTTATATGGAAGACAGGAGAGGCTTTATAAGAAAGCTCATGGAAGA
>JBBKAW010000051.1 GCA_037722135.1 Aquificaceae bacterium | reverse complement strand
CAGTTTACAGAAGAGCAGATAAAGAGGTATGCAAGGCATATTATCCTGCCAGAGGTTGGTGGCAAAGGGCAGGAGAAACTTCTCAAGTCAAAGGTGCTTGTTATAGGTGCTGGTGGGCTTGGGTCTCCTGCCATATACTACCTTGCTGCTGCTGGTGTAGGCACAATTGGCATAGTGGACTTTGACGTGGTGGACTATTCTAACCTTCAAAGGCAGATACTCCACAACACAGAAAGAGTAGGCATGCCAAAGGTAGAATCCGCACGCATGACAGTGGAAAAGCTAAACCCAGACGTGAAGGTCATAACCTACAACACTATGATAAATAAGTCTAACATTATGGATATCATAAAGGACTATGATGTGGTGCTTGATGGGACTGATAACTTCCCTACGAGGTTTCTCATTAACGATGCTTGCTACTTTCTTGGAAAGCCTCTTGTCTCCGCAGCGATGCTAAGGTTTGAGGGTCAGATAACTGTTTTTGACTACAGAGACAAGGAAAACTCGCCTTGTTATAGATGTCTGTATCCAGAACCACCACCGCCGGGGCTTGTGCCTTCTTGCCAAGAGGCAGGAATATTGGGGTCCATAGGTGGTATAATGGGCTGTATTCAGGCAACAGAAGCCATAAAGATTTTACTGGGTATAGGTGAGCCTCTTGTGGGTAAACTTCTTATAATGGATGCCTTGTCTATGGACTTTAGAAAGGTAAAGCTCCGCAAAGACCCACAATGCCCCCTCTGTGGCAAAGAACCAAAGATAAAGGAACTAATAGAATACGAGCAGGTCTGTGATGCGAGGTTTTAGTCAGAAAAACTAACTTTTTGGCGTTAAGTATTTTATGTGAGAGATATGAAAGACTTAACCATTCTTGAAGGCTTTGTCTTTGAGGGGGCTTTTAAGGTAGGATTTTTGCAAAGGGTAGCACCTGAGTATCTCAAAGGCTTTCAAAGAATTTTCTTTGACCTTTTGAGGACCGAGGGGCTAAAGGAAGAGCTTATAGAAGAGCTTCAAAAGCCTATAGAAGAGTGGGGCAAGATTGGAACAACTATAACACCTGAAAATGCGGAGAGGGTATATACACTTACCACTTACCTACTTGGATATTATGGTGGTCTTTTGTATGCGGAAGATGGCAAAAACATACATCTTGAGAAGTTTGAAATGGGGGAAGAGTCCTCAGATATTGTTTGGAAAAACGCAGACCTTGTCTACATAAAAGGTAAGACTTTATACATAGTGGACTTTAAGCTATCTGGACTTCTCTCCTGGCTAAAGGAAGTCTTTGATAGGGGAAGAAGTGAAGACTTTAGAGACTTGCCAAGACTTCCAGTGGTTAACCCCGGAGTGCCAGTTAACGTTTCCTTGGGAGAATTGGACTTTTCTAAGTTTGTTAAAAACTTCCTATCTCTTAAGCAAACGCTTATGGACCTAAAAGATGTCTTTGTGGAAATAAAGGGCTTTTCTCAATTGGTTTGTTATGCGGTGGACTATCTTACAGAAAAGGGAAATCAAGGACTAAGGGAGCTATGCCTTGAGCTGTTGTATCCTGCTGCGGAGTCCTATAGGATAAGGTTTGTGCTTCCTAAGGATGTATCCGAACTTTCCAAATATAGGGAGGAAGTAAAGGAGATATACAAGAGCTTAAAGAGCAAGGAATGGGCTTATAGTGAGATTGACGAAACTGTAGAAAAGAGGGCAGGAAAGAGAAGAAGGTTAGAAGAGAAACTAAAGGAAGAAATACAAGGGTATCTACAAGAGATAAAGCAAAGAGAGAATAGCCCTGTTGTTGTAAACACAAATCCTATACAAGAAGCAAGGAGAGATGTTAAGGAGAAATTGGAAAAATTCCTTTCCTCTCAAGGAGACTGCAAAGCTATTGCACTACTTCATTCCGCAGGTAGTGGAAAAACTTCTACTTTGAGAAACCTCATACTTAACTCTCAAGGAAAACACATTGTGCTATACATGGCAACGAGGGTAAGCCTTGTAGAAAAGGAAAAGTATAGTGTGGAAAACAGCGGAAAACCTGTAAAGGTTATATACGAAAGAAGAAAAGCACAAGAAGGTAAATTTGTAAGACATATAGGTGAGGGCTTTACGGATGTGGAAGATAGAGAGGGTATAATCAGGAGAATTGTGGACAGGGTCTTGGAGGCGGTAAGAGAAAACCATTCACAGATATGGGGCTTTGCAACTATACAGGCTATTGTAGACACGCCTGCTTTAAACACTGCAAGACATCTTGACAATCTCCTAAGGTCAAATGTTCTTAGACATTACCACATTCATATTATTCTTGACGAGTTTTTGGGCTACAGAAACGGTCTTGATGCGGTGCATAGAATGTTTGAATTTCTTTCAAAGGTGAAGAAAATGGGAGGGAAGGCTTATTTGTATCTTTTTGATGCCAATGGATACTCTCCCGAGCTTTTGGAAAGGCTTATGCATGAGTTTAAGTCTTATGGGGTTGTCCCAGATTCTCTTATCCTTTGTGATTATAAACCCTCTTTGCAAGTTCAATATGATGGGATTCCCTTTGAGATATATGCTAAGCACGGATACCCTGCAAAAGGTCTATACATACACAAGAAGTTTATACTTGACGTAGAACAAAGGGAACAAGAAGAGCTAATAGAACTTATAGGGGACTACGTTATCCAAAACCTGCAAAAGGAAAGCACTGCCTTCTTGTATGTGCAAGACAAGGAGATGATAGCAAAACTTTCTGACTACTTTAACACCAGAGGTGTTTCTAACCTCTACATAACCGCAAGTTCCAGAAAAAGTCAAAAGGATATAAACGAGGGAAGCCAGGATGTTATTATGGGCACTTCTGCAGTTTCAAGGGGTCTTGATTTTAGCAGACCGCACAAACCTGTGGAAAAAATCTTTATAGTCATAACAGACTGGGGTATAGAACAAAACCTTGTTGAAGTTATACAAGCTATTTCAAGGGCAAGGGGTGATGAAATCACAGAACAAAAACCCAGGCATATCCATCTTATTCATGTAATTCAAAAAGAAAATCCATACACTGTTGAAAAGATAACCCAGCTTGTGGAATATCAGGACAAAGACTTGGTAAGTCTTTTTTACAGAAGAGAGCAGTTAAAACAAAAACTATTGCTTGATTCGGTGGTCCAAAGGATTATAGAGGACTTTCTTAGAACTCCAGAAAGGTATGTTATAGTGCCTATTCCTGCACAGCATATCACTATTTATAAACCGCATCGCTTTTCTGAGCTTGAAAATATAATAAAGTTTCTTGAAGATGTCTACATGATGGAATCAAAAGACCAAGAGGTATCAAAGTATATACGTTTGCTGGCAAAAGAGATTCTATCCGGCATGTTTATGTATACAAATGATGTGCCAAGAAAACTTGAAAACGTGGAATATTATCATCCATACATACTTATAAGAGGCAGATTGCATATGGGCTTTGACAATCAGAGAAGAAAGAGGGCAAAGGATTATTTAGAAAAGATTAAGACTAAACTTATGGAGCATAACGAAGAAAGAACAAGAGAAATAGAAGAATTTCTAAACGTTATTGCACCTAAGGAGGTATACGAGACCATCTTTCTTATACCAGTTTACTCTTGGGTCTTTACACAGTATGTTTTGGGCGAACCAAAGGACGAGTATCTTAGGTTTAATATCTCAAGCAGGGTGGGCAGAGGTGGTGCGGTGGTGCTTGGTGCAGGCATGGACATAACTACAAGCTGTAAGAACATCCAAGGGCAAAAGGAATATGCGGTTATTCCTCTTGGAGAAGATTATCCTTACAGAGAGGTTTTAAGTGGACGCTTTGCCAAGTTTCCTATAGAATTTATTTACAGGCTTCTTGTGGAGGGGTAATCTATGGAAAAGGAACTGCCTGCAAGACAGTGGGATGATAGGATGGATGCTTTTTCTAAGGGTGAGCCTTTTAGCAGAAACTTTGTTTGTGCTGGACTTTTCCACAATAGAAACTCACAATACTTAGACAATATGGCAAAGATAGCAAAGAAGTTTATAGATAAGCAGAGTGTGGATGCAGAACTCAGGAAGTTTTTAGAAAATCTAAACTACAGGGTCTCTGGAAATGCCATATATAGTAGGCAGGCGGTCAATAGATGGGTAAGCCTATTTAAGGTTATGAAGTCAGAGCAAAAGGTAGGCTTTTATAGGAAGGCTGAAAATGCGAGGTTTAATGTTGCAGAACTGGACTTGGGAAACCCCTCTGATATTCAACACTATGCGGGTATTATCTTTTTGAGGATAAGAGGGCACGAAGACAAAGAGCTTTCTGAGGAGCTAAAGTATGACCTAAGGCAAGAACTTTTAGAAGACATGCTTGAGGTAGCAGAAGACCAATGGGTAAGAGAGTATCTTGAAAGGGTCAAGGAAATCTTAGAGGACATTAAGCTTGGAGTGTATGGTTCACACTATCGCTTTCCCTTCTCTACTTTAGCTTACTACCTTTTCCCTGTAAACTTTGACCGTTTTGAAAACGTTATACTCGTTTCAAGCGTTAGTATGTATAGCAGGAGACCAGATACCAAGCAAAACCTCTGGCAGGAGCTACAAAAAACCAAAGACTTTGAAGACTTAAAAGGACACTTGGAGAGCACGGGTAAGAGCCTAAAGGACTTGGAGGAGCTTTTAGACCAAGCTTTTAAAGAGGAGAATCTCACCAAGCTTCGCAAAGAGTGGCTAAGGTTTATTAAAAAGGTGCTAAGTGGAGGAATAGAAAGTAAAAAACTTGTGGGTGCTTTCCTTAAGAAAAGGGATACAGGTAAGAAAACCTCTGTAAGCTACGGTTATTATCAAGTGCCAGCAAGGAACTTGGAGCTTTTTGTATTTTATGAAGATGGAATAGACAACAGGCAGATAGAAACCTTAAAGAATAGATTGGCTAATTTTAGATATGCCGGCGATGTGAAAATTAGTGTGAAGGATGTGAAACCAATACATTTACTTTTTGGAGGAAAGGAGTATTTTGAGATTTTAAAGGGTTTGGAAAACAACTCAAGGGAGCTAAAACACGAGGAATCTTTGAAACTTCTGCATACCCTTATGTATTTTACCGCAAGATTGAACGGATTTTTGAGACTTAACTTGGAGCAAAAGGAGAGTATTTTAGGAGTGCTTTTGCTTTTGAATACAGACCTTGAAAAGGACCAGAGGTATGACTTTTGGGATAGTATAAGCTCTCTGTATGATTACTATGGCTTGCCTTTCCAGACAGTAACAAAACGTTTTCTCTCCACGATTAGAAGCGATGCGGTGGTTAAAAATATGCTTATAAGCCTCTATAAGGACTCCAAGATACTTCACTTTAACTTTGATGGCTTTAAACTTCCAGAAGAAGTTGTAGTCTACGTTATACTTGAAAAGCCATCGCCACGCTTCTTCTATGAAAAAGGTGAAATGTCCTCAGTTTCTGCAAGTAGACACTACATGTATGAGGTTTACACTATTGAAT
>JBBKAW010000050.1:25249-41277 GCA_037722135.1 Aquificaceae bacterium | reverse complement strand
AATATGATAAATATCATACCACTTCCTGTAAGACCCCTAAACTTTTTCAGCAACATGGAATTCTTCTCCTACTGTAGCCTTACAGTACCAATGGAATTGGTAAGAGGCTTTTTCAACAATTCCGCAAATCTCCTCAAGATAACGCCCTTATCCTTTCTTTTTAAGGTAGAGCCAGAAGAGGAGCTAAAGGAGGGTATGGTGATAAGTCTGAAGTTTCTCGGTTTTACGATAATGGAAAGCCTTATAAGGGATGTGGGAGCCTTTGGCTTTACAGATATAGCTCTTAAAAAGCCTTTCTTTATAAGACACTGGGAACACAGGCATATATTCATACCAAAGGGAAACTCAACGGTGATAGAAGACCATCTTACCGTAGAGAGTCTACTACCAAATGTCTTGTTAAGGCTATTCCTTAGGCTTATGTTTATATACAGATGCAGGAGGTTAAAAAGACTACTAACTTAGAGCCACAGACTTTTGCTCTTGCTGGCACTCTTATCCTTCCTCTTGGTGGTTTGCATGAGGTTTTTGCAGTGGTTGGTGGTCTTGCTCTCATGTATGGGATGGCTGAGCTTTTGGAGAGGGCTTCTTTGGGAGAGCTAAAAAAGACCTTTGGGCTTGGGCTTTTGCTTGCCATAGTGGGTGGGCTATGGGCAAAGCATGTGCTTGACGCTTATGGTTTTGACATAAAAAGGCTTTTAATTACCGCCTTTGTTTCTGGTGTTGGGCTTTATATCCAGTCAAGGTGCTACAGTGCTTTGGCAAGGGCAAAGGGAAAGGAAATTCTTGAGCTGGGTGGTATTCTTCTTGTGATAGGCTCTGCTACCTTTTGGTCTTATGTGGGTTTTATTCCTCTGGCTTTTGGTGTTTTGCTAATAGCCTATTCCTTTTGGAGGTGGTAATATGAAGGAATTTATTATAAAAGTCCTTGCTCTGCTTGGTATAGCTCAAGCAGGTGCTCCACTGCAAGAAGGTCAACAAGCCTACCTCTTTAGTCTTAAAAACCACGAGGGTAAAACTGTTAACCTTTCAGACTACAGAGGAAGGTGGGTAGTCCTCTACTTTTACCCAAAGGCGGACACTCCGGGTTGCACTGCACAGGCAAAGGAATATACAAGGCTAATGCCAGAATTTGAAAGACTAAGGGTAAAGGTTTTTGGAGTAAGCACTGATAGTGTGGAGAGCATAAGTAAGTTTAGAGAAAAATACAACCTTTCTGTGGAATTCCTCTCCGACCCAAAGGGTAGCGTGGTAAAGGCTTATGGAGTCACTGTAATAGCGGGCTTTTGCTCAAGGGACACGGTGCTAATAAATCTAGAGCTTAAGGTAGAGAAAATATACAGGGGCGTAGAGTATCCCTTAGTATAGACAAATATCCCTTTTAGGGACATTTATCCACACCTCGGGTTTAGGGGCTCACCGACAAAAGTAGCCTTACTCCAACTGCACTAATACCGCTCATCAAGTAGGCTTTTTATACCCACTTGATAAGGGCTTGCAGAGTGCAGTGTAAACACCAACCTCACCTAACACGGTTAGGCAAGCCTTTGTTGGTGTTCACGTTCCGCACCCCGCTTTAAAAACTAAAGAATAATATACAACATTTATCTTCGTTTGTCAACATTTTCAAAGACTAGTCGCCAAGACTTTCTCCCAGTTTTTCAAGGTATTCCCTTATACCTTCTTCTAAGCTATATAAAGGCTCGTAGCCCAAAAACTCCTTTGCCTTTGAAAGGTCTGCCTGAGTGAAGTTTTGATAAAAGTCGTAGGGACAGTCAAAGTATTCCACCTCATAGTTTGTCCCAAGATATCTGTTGAGTATGTCCACTATCTCATTAAAGCTTCTTGGCACGCCAGTAGCCACGTTAAACACCCCAGAAACCTCCCTTTCAAAAGCCAAGAGGTTTGCCCTTACCACATCTTCTATATAGACAAAATCCCTTTTCTGCTCTCCCCACTTGAAAAGCCTTGGACGCTTTCCCTCTTTCATCTGTCTGTATAGCTGGTATATCATGCTTGCGGTCCTGCCCTTATAGTGTTCTCCGGGTCCATAGACATTAAAGTATCTAAGACCTACTACTTGAATTTCTGGATGTTCTTTTATGAAGTTAATGGCTATCCTGTCCATAGTTAGCTTAGAAAAGCCATATATGTTTTCTGGCTCAAGCCCCTCTTCTTCCTTCATAGGTGGTTTGCTGTTGCCATATACTCCTGCGGATGAGGCATAAATTAGCTTAGCCTTCCAATGAAGACAAGCATCAAGGATATACCTTAAACTGTCTGCATTTACCTCCATCATCCTCCTTTGGTCTTGCAGGGTGGTGTCAGTTATTGCACCTTGATGAAATACCGCATCAAATTGGAAGTTTGCCTTTAGCCACTCCCAAAGGTCTCTTTTTGAAAGGTCTGCGGTAATGACCTCACCACGAAAACCTATAAGGTTTTTAAAGTGCCCCGAGGAAAAGTCATCAAGCACATACACCTTTGCCTTAGGATACTTTTTCTCTAAGGCTTTTGCCAAGTTTGAACCTATAAAGCCTGCACCACCTGTGACTAAAAACCTCATTTTTTCTTTCCTTTCTTTCTATGAGGTTGTGAGGGTTTATCCTTAAAGGTGAGCTTCTTTATTATGTAAGTTTGTCCAATGTTGAAAATATTGTTAAGCGTCCAGTATAGGACAAGCCCTGCAGGAAAGCTGGCAAAGAGAAGAGTAAAGACCACAGAGACTATTATCATTATGTAGTTTTGTGATTTCTCTGGACTTGGGATAATAAACTGCTGTGCTATCATGGTAGCACCCATAAGTATAGGTAAGATGTAATAAGGGTCCTTTTGTGCAAGACTTGGAATCCAGAGAAAGCTTGCAAGCTGAAGGTCTGCGGTTATGGTAAGAACCTTGTAAAGAGCAAAAAATATGGGTATTTGAAGAAGGATAGGAAGACATCCTGACAGGGGATTAAAGCCCACTTCACTGTATAGCTTCATCATCTCTTCTTGGAACTTTGCAGGGTCGTTTTTGTATTTTTCCCTTAGCTCCTGCATCTTGGGAGCAAGCTCTGCCATCTTACTCATGGCTACAGTGCTTTTGTAGGTAAGAGGGAACATCAAAAGCCTTATTATCAGAGTTAGCGCAACTATGGAAAAAACCCAAGAGTGAAGATGTTCGTATATCCAATACATAAACACAAAGAGTGGCTTAACAATAAGCCTAAGAGTGCCAAAGTCTATAACATCAGAAAGCCCAATACCCCTCAGCCTTGAATACTCTTTTGCACCTGCATAGAAGATAAGCTCATCTTTGGTGTTGACTAAGGTTATAGTCTCTCGTCCCTGCAGTCTATAAATCGCAACAGCGTTTATATCTCCAACAAAACCCTTAAAGTAATACCTGCTCTCTTCTCCGGCAAACCTTATGTCCCCCGTTATAAGTTCTCTACCTTCTATCTTCTTAGGTTCAAGCCTTTCTACTCTATCACCTATCTTAAATACAGGACCAGAATGAGTAAAGAAGTCATCCTCCTTTACACGCATGCCAGGGTTGACAAAAAGGGAAGGTAGTCCCTTGCTTTCCAGTCTAAGAATAAAGTAATCACCCTTATACTCAAGAATTTTCTTAAGTTCAAAGGTCTCACCTTTTAGAGTGGCGATTATCCTATTTCCTTCTGAAGTTATCTCATAGGGAGAGAAATTTAGCAAAGTGTCAACCTCTGGGTCTCCAGTAAAAACTTCAAGGGGGTATATGTGAAGTCTTTTTTCCTCTTCTGTTATCAAGTCCTTTTGATACCTTTTATCCACAAGTTTTACAACACGGGCACCTTCCTCGGCAAGCGTGAGGGTAAACTTTTCAAAATCAAAGGTCTTAAGAGTCTGTGGCTTTTGAGCTTCTCTTTTAGTGCCAAGAAGGAGAGAAGGCACATTTTGAGGTTTTTCTTCTATCTTTTCTTGTGTTTGGGGTGCGGGTTGAGGAGTAAAAAAGATAAGATATGCTTGATAAGCAAAGAGAAAGAGCGTCACAACCACAAAGATTATAAAAAGTCCTCTCAGGTCAAGGTCTTTCCTTTCCATCAGGGATAGTCCACTCCGCCTTTAGAGAAGGGGTTGCACCTCAAAACTCTCCACATGGCTTTTAGCATACCCTTTAGGACTCCATACTTTTCCACAGCCATTATGGCATATTGAGAACATGTAGGGTAATACCTACAGCTTGGAGGATACAGAGGTGAAATGAACATCTGCCAAAACTTTAAAAATCCAATAACTACCCTTTTCAAGGCGCCAGCCTTTTCCTTCCTTTTTTCCTTCTTCTCCTTATTATAGCCCTTCCACTTTTTGTTCTCATCCGAGCAAGAAAACCGCTTTTGCGTTTACGCTTTAGGTTTGAAATACGAGTTATATTTCTCTCTTTTGCCATGTTATGCCCCCAAAAGGATAAAAGGGGGAAGCACCCCCATTATTTTACAAAGAGTAAGATTATTGCCACAAGCAAGGCATAGAGGGCAAGTGTTTCTATAAAGGCGAGACCTATGAACATGAGAGTTTGAAGTCTTCCACCTGCAGTTGGGTTTCTGGCTACGCCCTCCTGCGTGCCTTTTATGGCAAAGCCCATGCCTATGCCTGTGCCAAGAGCTGCAAGCCCAATTCCCAATCCTGCACCCATATACATGAGACCCTGCTTTAGAGCCTCTCCTTCCGCTGCCAATGCAAGGGTTGGCAAGAGCACTGTTAAAAGTGCCACTAAAGTAGCCTTCATATTCCTACCTCCTTTGATTTATTTTCAGTGTTCTTCATGAGCTACCGCACCTGCAAGGTATATGGTAGAAAGTATCATAAAAATGTAGGTCTGTATAAAGACCGCAAGAAACTTTATAGCTATGATGAATATCAAAAATATAGGAGAGAAAGCCATAGCCACGTAGTTTTGAACCACCAAGCTAACAAGCACTACAAGAAGCATTGCACCACCCTTCATATTGGCAAAAAGCCTGAGGGTGAGCGTTATGGGTCTTGCAAGATGGGAAACTATTTCTATTATGAAGAATACTGGAGCAAGATAAGGACTTGGACCCATAAAGTGCTTAAGGTACCCTACGCCGTGTAGCCTAAAACCCTCTATGTTGTATAGGAAAAAGACTATAAGAGCCAATGCCAAGTTTGTGTTCACATTACCCGTTGGAGCCTCAAGCCCGGGAACCATACCAAGGAGATTGGAAAAGAACACGAAGAGCCCTATGCTTGCTATGAGTGGCACATACCTAAGACCTTCGTGTCCCATGTTTTCAAGAACCATACCTCTGACAAATCGCACATAGCCTTCCCAAAAGGCTTGAAACTTTGTGGGTTTTAGGGATGGCTTGCCTGCCATTAGCACAAGACCTGTGGAAATTGCCATCGCCAGCACGCCAAAGTATACATGGCTTAGGTTTAGCTCTTGCATGGTAATAAGATTATACCATAAAATTTCATGCATGCATAACAAAAGTCCTGAAGCCACTCTAAAAGAGCTAAAAACTGGGTTGGAGGGTCTAAGCGAAGAGGAAGCAAAAAGCAGGCTTGCCTCCTATGGTTATAACCTACTCAAGGAAGAAAAGGAAAGTAAGCTAAGAGTCTTTATTAGGCAGTTTACAAGCCCCTTTGTGCTTATACTTTTGACAGCAGGATTTATAGCACTTTTCCTTGGAGACCTCAAGGATGCTCTTGTTGTGTATGGAATTGTGTTGGCTAATGGGCTTTTGGGTTTTTATCAAGAGCTAAAGGCTATAGCTTCCATAGAAGCCCTAAGGTCTCTAACAGCTCTAAAGGTTAAGGTCATAAGAGATGGTGTGGAAAGGGAGATAGACAGCAAGGAGCTTGTGCCTGGAGACCTCGTTTTACTTAGTGAAGGAGATGTTGTTCCTGCGGACATAAGACTTATAGAAAGTGTTGGGCTTATGGTGGACGAGGCTATGCTCACAGGTGAATCCCTACCGGTGGAAAAGGAGGCAGGTATTGTATTGCCGGCGGATACACCTCTGCATGCTCGTAGTAATTGCCTATACAAGGGCACTACTGTGGTAAGAGGAAAGGCTCTTGGTGTGGTCTTTGCCACAGGTAGAAACACAGAGCTTGGCAAGATAGCCCAGAGGGTGCAGGAGAAATCTCCAGAAAGTCCCTTAACGAGAGCTCTTGGCACTTTTGGGAAAAGGTGGATACTTTTCTTGCTTGTATTCCTTTCCCTGCTGGTAGTCATTGGAATTATTCAAGGAAGAGACCCAAAAACGATAGTCTTTTTTGCCATAGCACAGCTTGTTTCCGCAGTCCCTGAAGGACTTCCCATAGTGGTAACTATAGCCCTCGTGGTGGGTGCGGTAAGGCTATCAAGGGAAAAGGTGCTTGTAAAATACCTGCCTGCGGTAGAAACCTTGGGAAGTGCCACTTACATATGCTCCGACAAAACTGGAACTATCACGCTTGGCAGGCTAAAAGTTAGCCAGTATAAAGCTTACGATAGAAAAAGGCTCTTTCTTTGCTCTGCCCTTTGCAACGATGCGGACGCTGTTAAAGGAGACCCCCTTGAGATAGCCCTCTTGCAGTGGTTAGAGGAAGAGAGGGTAAACTGGGAGGCTCTTAGAAAGACCTACGAAAGATTGTGGGAACACCCATTTGATACAAAAAGGAGGCTTATGGCGGTGGTGGTTTCCGATGGGTCTGGTGGTTTTGACTTTTATGTGAAGGGTGCCTTAGAAAGTCTTGTGGGTATGTGCAGGGAGGAATGCCCTGAGGAAGTTTGGGAAATACATGACAAAATGGCTCAGGAGGGTTTGAGGGTCTTAGCCTTTGGATATGCAAAGTTAGAGAGAATTCCAGAACATGTGGACGAGGCAAAGATAAAAATAGTGGGACTTGTGGGCTTTATGGACCCTCCAAAGGAAGGAGTAAAGGAGGCGGTAGAGACCGCAAAAAGGGCAGGCATAAGGGTGATAATGATAACAGGAGACAACCTTTTGACCGCAAAGGCTATAGGGAGGATGGTGGGAATATACCAAGACAAGGACTTAGCCATAGAGGGAAAGGAAATGCAAAAATATAGCGATGAGGAGCTCTACAACATACTCAAAAGGGTGAGCATAGTGGCAAGGGCTACGCCAGAAGACAAATACAGAATAGTAAGGGTTTTACAGTCAAGGGGTGAGATAGTGGCGGTAACTGGAGATGGAGCAAACGATGCACCCGCTCTAAGGGTGGCAGACCTTGGTATAGCCATGGGTTCTGGCTCTCAAGCGGCAAAGGACGCCGCCAAGATGGTAATAGTGGACAACAACCTCGCCATAATAGTCAACGCCATAAAAAGAGGCAGGCTCATAGCCAAAAACATCTCAAAGGTCATAAGGTATCTCCTTTCTGCCAACTCCTTTCAGATTTTCTACAACTCCCTCGCCATAATCACAGGACTACCTTTACCCTTATATCCTACCCAAATACTTTGGATAAACTTGGTAACCGACGGAGTCCAAGACAAGGCTTATCCTTTTACCAAATACGAAGGAGACCCTATGAAGGAAAAGCCAAAAAACCCTATAGAGGTCTTTATGGGCAGGGAACAGCTCATTACCTTGCTTTACAACGGGCTTTTGATGGCGATTACACATTATATGCTTTTTGTTTATCTTCTAAAAACCTATCCCTATGAAATAGCACTCACCATTAGCTTTACCTCTGCGGTAGCAAGCCAGTGGGCGGTAGGTGTGCAAGAGGTAAGCGAGAAACCCTTCTTTAGAAACCCAGTGGAACATATAAAGCTCAACCCATACGTCTATCTTGGCATATTCATAGGAACTCTACTTCAACTTTCTGCCATAACCTTTCTTGCGGATTACTTCCATGCGGTCAGCCTATCTCTTGAGCATATACCCTATGTGGTCCTTCTTCCAGTCTTTACCTTCTTTGGAATAGAGCTTAGGAAGTGGTTTGCCTATCTTAGGAGGTAGTCCAGAATGGGCTTTATAGAGAGTCTTTCAAGGGCTTCAAAGCCATAGGGTTTTTCAATCTCAGGAATTTTTATACAATCACATTCCATATAGTTCCAACGGTTAATTACAAGTTGAACCTCTATATCCTTGAGCTTATTGCGTATATCTTGAGCTTCTTGCAAAGATAAAGGCTCTTCGTTGGCAACTGCAAAAACTGTGGTCCTTTCTCTTAGTATGTTAGCCAAGTTTTGAAGTTTTTGCTTTCTCTCTTCTATGAGCTTTGGTAATCTGTCCTCTCTTCCCATAAACCTTTCCACTTTGTGCCTTTCCTTTGCCACTTGGCTTAAAAAGTCAAACCAGCCACTTACCATGTGAAAAGTCTCAAAAAGCCTTAGCATCTGACCAGTGGGTGCAGAGTCTACCACCACATAGGCAAACTCCTCACAGTAATCCAATATCTTGTCAAGAATTGCGGTCTCTTGAGCGGTAGGAGAATGTCTTATATACTTGGCATACTCTTTTATTCCGGACCTCACGGTAGGTAAAAACTCAGTAAGAGTAGACAAAACCTTTTCCGCATAGTCTTCAACAAGGGCTTCCGCTTTCATTTCAATGGCAAATAGCTGGTCTTTTAGCCTTTTTATCTGGTCTCCCACTTCTACCAGAAAAATGCCAGAAAGAGAATGAGCTGGGTCTATGGAGACCAAAAGGGTCTTTTCTCTCTTTGAAAGCTCAAGGGCGACCGCACAAGAAAGTGTGCTTTTACCCACTCCTCCTTTACCACCAAAAAAGACAAGCCTCTTTAACAACACGGCAGGAAGTCCAAGCCTCCCCTTTCAAGCCCTAAGCTCTTATGCCACATATGAAACTCATAAAGCATTAAAGGATACAGGTCAAGCACATAAACACCAAGAGGATTATCAAGACCAAAGTAGTCCAAGAAAACAGAAAGTAAAAGGAGGTCCCTCACATGAGACTGAGAGACCTCCACAGGCTTTTTAAAGTGAAGCTCTATAAAACCTCTGAAAATTTCCTTCACTTTAGACTAAGTATCCACTTAGCCAAGTCTTTAGCCTCTTGCTCTGTAACGTTTTGAGGAGGCATTGGCACCTGACCCCATACTCCTACAACACCGTTCTTTATCCTTTTGGCAAGCTCTTCTACGTTAGGCTGTCCCGCATACCTTTCTGCAATCTCCTTGAAGGAGGGTCCAACCTTCTTGTTGTTCATGCCATGGCATGCAAAACAGCCCTTCTGCTGGGCGAAAGCCTGCATATCCTTTGCTTGAGCTACTTGCTGTCCCGCTGGAGCTTGAGCCTCTTGTTGTGCTGGCTTTTCTTCCGCCTTAGGTTGCTCTGCAGGTTGTTGTGCTTGCTCTTGAGGCTGTGCTTGTTGCGCTGGCTGTTCCGCAGGCTTTTGTTGGCAAGAAAGTGCAAAGATTAATCCAGAAGCCAGCGTCAAGTAGACAACTCTCTTCATGCTAAAACCTCCTAAGTTTTATTAAGGTAAAAGTATATACTACCAAAGGTTAAAATTTCATGAAATTTTGGCTTATAATCTATAGCCATGCTGGGCGTAAAAGAGATAATGGAAATCCTACCACACAGGTATCCTATACTTCTTGTAGACAAAATTTTGGAGATGGAGCTTGGCAAGAGGATAGTAGGTGTAAAAAATGTGTCTGTGAACGAGCCTGTGTTTCAAGGACACTTTCCAGGCTTTCCTCTAATGCCGGGCGTATATATCCTTGAAGCCATGGCTCAAGTGGGTGGAATTCTTATGATAAAATCCCTTGGGCTTGAGATAGGTAAATACGCCATAGTCTTTGCAGGTATAGATGATGCAAGGTTCAAAAGACCAGTCTATCCCGGGGACCAACTCCTTTTAGAGCTTGAAGTCATATCCCTAAAGAAAAGCCTATCTAAAATGAGAGGCACAGCAAGGGTGGACTCCGAAGTGGTAGCTACCGCAGTGCTCTATGCAGCGGCGCGAGAGCTCCACGAGCTAAAACGTTAATAAACTGGAGAATCCTTAGTGGTGTTTTTATAACTATTCCAAAGCGCTAAGTCCCTTCTCGGTTAGATAGTATTCCTGTCCATCAGTTTGTAAAAAGCCAGCCTGCGTGAGCTCTCTGAGAGAACTTCTTACTTGAAAAAGAGGACGGCCGGTGAGCTCGGCCGCCTCCTCTGGTCTTATCTTACCCTTTTCCTTAACAAGCCTGAGAAAGGAAAGTGCCCTTTCTGATAGCTTTCCGTCTGGACTTACGCATCCCATACTCATGACTTACCCTATCTTCTTTTTGCAGAAGTACCAATCCGCACATTCATAGCCTTCTTGTAGTCTCTTTACCGCATCCTCGTATGTGGTAGGTGGTGGCACTATCACTTTGGTGTTTTCCTCGGTGAACTCCCAAGTTTGAGGTGTAGGCACCCAATCCGCTGGTGTTGCCACTCCATGCTTGTCTGCAGTCTGCAGGGCGTCTATTAGCCTGAGTATCTCCCTCATATTCCTTCCAGTGGAGAGAGGATAGTAGATTATGGCCCTTATCTTGCCGTTTGGGTCAATCACAAAGACCGCCCTGACGGTCACAGTAGAGCTCTCTCCGGGATGAAGCATGCCGTAGAGCCTTGCCACCTTGCCATCCACATCAGCCACTATGGGGAAGGGTATGTCCACACCCATCTTTTCCTTGATGTTCATTACCCAAGCGATGTGAGAGAAGTTGCTATCAATGCTTAGTCCGAGGAGCTGGACGTTTCTCTTTTTGAACTCTTCGTAGAGCCTGGCAAAGCCCATAAATTCTGTGGTGCAAACTGGCGTAAAGTCTGCTGGGTGTGAGAAGAAAACCACCCACTGACCCTGAAAGTCTTCAGGGAACTTGATAGGACCCATGGTGGTTTGGGCCTCAAAGGCTGGAGCTTGGTCTCCTATCCTTGGCATGCTGACTACTTGCTCCATGTTTCCACCTCCTTATAAGAGTTTTGATATATAGTATTATAAGCATATGCAAAACATTTGCAATATGATAAAAATCATATCACATCAATCGTTTCAGAAGAGAAAGCAAGCCTTCTACCTTTTGCTTTTCTTCTTGGAGCTCTTCAAGGGCTTCTTTGGTTTTGTTAATCTCTTCTTCCGGAGCCTTCCTTAAGAAGTTTTCGTTGCTTAGCTTTTGCTGGAAGCTCTGCAAAGACTTCTCTATTTCCGAAAGCCTTTTTGAGTAGGAGTTTATCAGCTCTTGAACCTTTACACCTTCCTCTATGGGTAGATAAAACTCAAAATCTCTTGAAAAGCCTGCTACACAGTTGGATGGTTCTGTTTGCACCTCCTCAAGACTTTCCAACCTTGCAAGGCTCAATATGTGGGGCATAAACTCCTGCACCAGCTCCTTGCTTTCTCCTGCCTTGTAGTAGAGCCTTATCTTCCGTGAGGGTTCAATTCTTAGGTCGCTTCTGAGGGAGCGTATGGCAGAGATAATTTCCTTTAGCCTTTCTACCTTCCTTTCCGCCTCTTCGTAAATCTCTAAGGGATTATGTTGAGGATATTCTGTAAGAGATATGCTTTCCTTGTGGGCTGTAGGGAGCTCAAGCCATAGCTCCTCTGTTATGAAAGGCATAAAGGGATGCAAAAGCCTAAGGGTTTTTTCAAAGACATTAAGTAAGGTTGCCTGAACGGTTATTTTTTCTCTGTTTATGGCTTCCTCTTGTGCCTTCCTTTCCTCTTCTGGTAGGCTCTCGTCAGCTTTAGCATACAACCTAAGCTTTGAAAACTCTATATACCAATCACAGAACTCGCTCCATATAAACTCATATAGCTCTTTTGAAGCTTCCGAGAATTCGTATTCTGAAAGGGCTTTGTTTACCTTTTCTATGGTCCTATTTAGCTTTGTAATTATCCAGAGGTCTTCACTTCTTGGTGGCGCACAATAGGGAAGCTTTGTAAGTAGGTCTGGCTCAAGGTTCATAAGTATAAACCTGCCTGCGTTCCACAGCTTGTTGGCAAAGTGCTTATAACCTTCAAAACGCTTTTCAGAGAGCCTTATATCCCTTCCCTGCTGTGTAAGAATAGCCAAGGTAAAACGCAGTGCGTCCGCACCATACTTCTCCACAATATCAAGAGGGTCTATCACATTACCCTTGGTCTTGGACATTTTCTGTCCCTTTTCATCCCTTATAAGAGCATGTATGTATACATCCCTGAAAGGAATATCCTCCATAAAGTAAGTCCCCATCATAACCATACGGGCAACCCAGAAAAAGATGATGTCAAAACCTGTTACCAAGAGGTCTGTGGGGTATAGGGCTTTGAGGTCTTTTGTATCTTCTGGCCAACCAAAAACTCCAAAGGGCCAAAGGGCAGAGGAAAACCATGTATCAAGCACGTCTGTTTCTTGCCTTAGATTTTCAGAACCGCACTTTTTACAACGCAAAACAAACCTGTAGGTTTTCTTCTTACTGTCATACCTGTATCTACTCTTCTTTTCTGTGAGGATAGCCATGGGGTTTAGGTCTTGAGTGAAAAAGAGCCTTAGAGAGTGGGCATCCACCTCGGTAGAGTGATACTTATGAAAGACAAACTTTTTATAAAAGTCCAATACGGTAAGCTCTGGATGGACAAAGGAGGGGGCATGGAGTGCACTGGCTACCTCTTCTGGAGTAAATTCCTCCTTTATTTTGCGGTCCGCTATGAGGTTAAAGATGAGTTTGTCATATACTCTATCAAAGTCTTCGTCGGTAAACACGTTTTCGTGCCCGCAGTCTTCACAATACCATACGGGTATTCTATGTCCCCACCATATTTGACGGGATATGCACCAGTCTTTGAGGTTTTCCATCCACTGGAGGTATATCTTTTTCCAATTTTCTGGGACAAATTTTATGAAACCTTCTTTGACTACCTGTATAGCCCTTTCTTTTATTCTGGGGTCCGAGACCTTTAGAAACCATTGGGTAGAAACCATAGGCTCAAGAACAGTTTTACAGCGATAACATTTACCAACCGCATGTCTATGATTTTCCACCTTCTCAAGAAGTCCAAGTTCTTCAAGCTCCTCCACTATCCTTTTTCTTGCACTATATCTGTCAAGCCCTGCAAACTTGCCCGCATTTTGGTTCATATTGGCAAACTGGTCCATTACCTGCACAAAGGCAAGACCGTGAGACTTTCCTATTTCAAAGTCCAGAGGGTCATGTGCGGGAGTTATCTTTACCGCTCCCGTTCCAAACTCAGGCTTTACCCTTTCATCCGCTATAATGGGGATAAGGTTTTCCACCTCTGAGCCATCCATAGCTATCCTTTTCCAATCCACAAGGGGAAGTCTAACCCTCTTACCTACAAGGTTCTTATACCTTTCGTCTTGAGGATGGACCGCAACCGCAGTGTCTCCGAGCATGGTTTCTGGTCTTGTGGTAGCAACGGTTATGTAGCCTGAGCCGTCCTCAAGAGGGTAGCGTATGTAGTAGAGCTTTCCCTCTTCTTCTTCGTGTTCCACCTCAAGGTCAGAAAGGGCGGTTAGGTCTTTTGGACACCAGCTTACCATATACTCCGCACGGTATATGAGACCCTCTTCGTATAACCTTCTAAAGGCGTGCCTGACCGCTCTTGAAAAGCCTTCATCAAGGGTAAACCTCTCCCTCTTCCAATCTACACTAACACCGAGCTTTTCAAGCTGTTGTCTTATAGAGTTTCTTGATATAGGCACCCATTCCCAGACTTTCTTGAGAAATTCTTCTTTACCAAGCTCTAACCTGCTTAGACCTTCTTCTTGAAGACGTTTGTCCACCACATACTGGGTTGCAATACCCGCATGGTCAAAGCCTGGCACCCAGACCACATCCTTTCCAAGCATCCTCTGCCATCTACAAACTATATCCTGCAAAGTGGCATTTAAGGCATGTCCCATATGCAAAGAACCCGTTACATTGGGAGGGGGGATGACCACAGAAAACCTATTTTGAAAAGAAGGGTTTTCTACAGAATAAAGAGCCTTCTCTATCCACCTCTTTGAGTGCTTTGACTCTATCGCCTTATGGTTGTATTGTCCTATGTCCTTCATAGAAAAAGGATTATAGCATGGCTTGGGCTTTTATGGGATATATAGACTGGGATGGCTACTTACAAACCTACCCTTTTCGTTAAATATGTAAGTGGACGGCAGAAAGATAATGGGAAAATAGTCATTGAATTTCACCTTCGTGTCCACGAGAGTGAGAAATTTTGGCTCTATATCTAACTCTTGATAGCTTTTTATTACATCCTCAGGCTCCATAGCTACCGCATAGGAGATGATAAGAAAGTCTTTCTTCTTTTCTTGTAGTTTGTTTAGTTCCTTTAGATGTTCGCTGTGTCCCACACAAGTTCTACTCCATACGTAAATGAGGATTTTTTGTCCTTTGTAGTCCGAAAGATATACCTCTTTACCTTCAAGAGTCCTTACCTGTATTTTAGGCAAAGTCTCCTGAGAACAGGAAGTTAGAAAAAAAGGGAGGAGAAAGAGGATATGGGCAAGGTATTTAAACACGAGCAAGTATCTTCTCCTTAAAGTCCGCAAGGCTTGGTTTTATATGTATAGTCTCTTTTAGATGGTTGTCAAGGACTTCCATAGTCTTGTAGCCATTACCTGTTATGTAGGCTACTACCACCTCGTCCCTTCTAAAAGCACCCTTTTGTGCCAGTTTCTTAAGAACCGCTATGGTTGTCCCACCTGCAGTTTCTGTGAATATACCTTCTGTCTCCGCAAGGAGCTTAATGCCTTCTATTATCTCCTCATCGGTAGCAGTTTCCCAGTCCCCTTTGCTTTCCTTAGTAACCTGCAAGGCGTATATACCGTCCGCAGGATTTCCTATGGCTATGGACTTGGCTATAGTATTGGGTCTTACAGGCTTTATAAAGTCTCTTCCTTCTTTCCACGCTTGAGCTATTGGAGAGCACCCTTCCGCTTGTGCACCGTAAACCCTTGTATTCATCTCCTCTATCAGACCAACCCTTACGAGCTCTTTTAGACCCTTCCATATCTTGGTAATTAGGGACCCAGAAGCTGCTGGAGCTACCACTGCGTCTGGAGCTCTCCATCCGAGCTGTTCTACCACCTCAAAGGCAAGGGTCTTTGAACCCTCTGCGTAAAAGGGTCTTATGTTTATGTTTACAAAAGCCCATTGGAGCTCATTGGCAATTTCAGAGCAAAGTCTGTTTACGTCATCATATGTGCCTTCCACTGCCACCACCGTGGGAGCAAAAACAAGGCTTCCATATATCTTCTGGGACTCAAGGTTGGCGGGTATAAAAACAAAGCAATTAAGACCAGCTTGAGCGGAGTGGCTTGCCACAGAGTTTGCAAGGTTTCCTGTAGAAGCACACGCAACGGTATCAAAACCAAACTCTATTGCCTTTGATATGGCAACGGAGACCACTCTGTCTTTGAAAGAGAGCGTGGGATGGTTCACAGAATCGTCCTTTATGTAGAGGTTTTCAAGCCCAAGCAACTTTCCCAGATTTTCCGCCTTTTTGAGAGGCGTAAAACCTGCACTAAGACCTACCCTTGGCTCTTCCACAGGCAAAAGGTCAATGTACCTCCATAAGCTTTTTGGACCCTCCTGTATCTTTTCCCTGCTTACCTTTTTCTTTATCTCATCGTAGTCATAGACCACCTCAAGGGGACCAAAGCAATACTCACATACATGGATGGGCTCTAAGCTGTATTCCCTTCCGCATTCTCTACACTTTAGTCCAAGCACACTTGCCATCTTGCTACCTCCGGAGGAATTTAAAAGTAAAGATAATATAATATAAGTCTCGTCATGGCAAAAAGGGTTTTTGTAGAGAAGGCGAAGAGGTTTTTGAAGAAGATTTTGCAAGAACCCGAACTCAGAGAATACGTGCTAAAGGAGCTGTCTACTTACTTTGCTGACAAGGAAAAAACAGAAGACAATATAGAGAAGCTATACAGACAATTGGTAAAGATAGGAGATGAGCTCGTAAGACTTAGAGAGGAGCAGGAAAGAAGATGGCAAGAACAAAGCGCTCTCTGGCAAGAACAGAACAAGAGATGGGAGGAGCAAAACAAAAGATGGGAAGAGCAGAATA
>JBBKAW010000050.1:0-25149 GCA_037722135.1 Aquificaceae bacterium | reverse complement strand
AGATGGGAAGAGCAAAACAAAAGATGGGAGGAACAAAGAAAACTATGGGAAGAGCAAAATAGAAGATGGGAAGAACAGCAAAGAAGATGGGAAGAGCAACAGAGAATAAACAGAGAGCTGATGGAGGAGATTAAGAAACTCCACAGGAAATACGACACGGGCATAGGGGCGTTGGGTGCAAGGTGGGGGTTAAGAGCGGAAAGCTCCTTTAGAGAGGCTATAAAAGGCATACTTGAAGAAGACTTTCCTGTGAAGGTGGAAAGGTATTTAGCTTACGACCAAGAGGGAGAAGTCTTTGGAAGACCAGACCAAGTGGAGCTTGACCTGATAATAAGGGATGGTAAAATCCTTATTGCGGAGATAAAGTCTTCAATGAGTAAGTCTGATGTGTTTGTTTTGAAAAGAAAAGTGGAGTTTTACAAAAAGAGAGAAGGCAAAGAGGTAGATAGGGTCTTGATTATATCCCCTATGGTGGACTCAAAGGCAATGGACCTTGCAAAGGAGTATGGCTTTGAGGTTTATTCCTACCCAGAAGATGTGGAGGGTCTAAATGAGGAACAGTGAGCTCTTTGAGAAGGCAAGGACACTTATGCCGGGAGGTGTTAGCTCTCCTGTTAGGGCTTTCAAGGCTGTAGGTGGAGAGCCTATAATAGTCTCAAGGGCTCAAGGTTCAAGGCTTTGGGATGTGGAGGGCAAAGAATACATTGACTTTCTCATGTCTTGGGGTCCTCTTATCCTTGGGCATTCCCATCCCAAGGTGGTGGAGGCGGTATGTGAACAAGCTAAGAAAGGTCTTTCTTATGGACTAACCAACGAGCATGAGATAACTCTTGCGGAGCTTGTGGTGTCCGCAATGCCTTCTGTGGAAATGGTAAGGTTTGTTTCCTCTGGCACAGAGGCTACCATGTCCGCCATAAGGTTAGCACGAGGATATACGGGAAGAAAATACGTGGTAAAGTTTGACGGATGCTACCATGGGCATGGGGATAGCCTTTTGGTGAGTGCTGGCTCTGGCGTTGCTACCCTTGGTATACCGGGGACGCCGGGAGTTCCAGAAGAGATAGCAAACCTTACTCTCGTGATTCCCTATAACGACACGCAGTCCCTTGAGGAGGTTTTTAGAAAGTATGGAGAGGACATAGCCTGTGTAATTGTAGAGCCTGTGGCAGGCAACATGGGGGTGGTTCTGCCAAAGCCGGGCTTCTTAGAGAAAATAAGAGAGATAACAAGAGAATATGGTGCCTTAGTCATATGCGATGAGGTCATAACAAACTTTAGACTGTCAAAGGGTGGCGCGCAAGAGCTCTTTGGCAGAGACCCAGACATTACCTGCATGGGAAAGATATTGGGCGGTGGTATGCCACTGGGAGCTTATGGAGGAAGAAAGGAAATAATGCAAAAGGTGGCGCCAGAGGGTCCTGTCTATCAGGCGGGGACGCTTTCAGGCAACCCTCTTTCTATGGTAGCAGGTATTGCAACCCTAAGTGAGCTTTTCAGTCTAAACCCATACGAAGAGTTGGAAAGGCTTACAAGAATGCTCACCAATGGAATATCAGAAATACTGCATAGAAAGGGTATACCCCACAGGATAAACCAGATAGCCTCTATGTTTACTGTTTTTTTCACAGAGGAAGAGGTCTATGACTATGAGACAGCCAAAAGGTCAGACAGGGAGATGTTTGGTAAGTTCTTTAGAGCTCTGCTTAGAGAGGGCATCCTAATTCCTCCTGCTCAGTTTGAGGCATGGTTTCTTAGCACAGCACACACAGAAGAAGACATACACCTGGCTCTTGAGAAGATAGACAAGGCAGTGGCATCACTTTAAAAGCTCTGAGTATACATAGTAGTTATAAAGCACCCTTTTTACATAGTCCCGAGTTTCTCTAAGAGGTATTGTCTCTATAAAAAGGTATTGGTCTTCGTGTTGGACCCACCTTCTTACTCTTCCAGGTCCTGCATTGTAGCTGGCAAGGGCTCTTACAAGGTCACCCCTCCACTGGTCAAGGAGGTATCTCAAATAAGCAGTGCCAAGCATTATATTGGTTTCTGGGTCATAGATGTTTCTTATTCTTATGCCTTCTCTTCTTGCCACATACTGTGCAGTGCTATCTAATAACTGCATAAGCCCTCTGGCATTTGCCACAGAGACGGCGTAAGGGTCAAAAAGGCTTTCCTGCCTCATAACTGCGTATATTAGAGCACTCTCTACAGAATACCTTTCTGAGACTCTTTCTACGATATTTCTATAAGGTTTCGGAAAGGCTACCGCATTATATACAAAACTACCATAGCCGTATTTTCTGACCGCAAGCCTTATGGCAAGATGTGGGTCAAAACGTGATATGGCTATTACGTCAGAGGAGCTAATATCCTTTAGCCTTCTAAAAGCCTCAAGCCTTGCATACTCGGGAAAACCAGCTTCCCGTATGGCTCTTATTGTCCTTGCGGTTTTTGGAAAGCTCTCATCTTCCATCACCACTCTCATTGCTCTGCTTGCCACCGGAAGACCCAACATGGAACTGGCAACCGCATGATAAAAACCAGTGCCGTTGGAAGCCCTTATAAGATATTCTCCCGCATCCTCCCTTCCTAAAAGCAAAGCACTCTTGTATGCCCAAAAGTTGCCAGCGGACATTTCTTCTCTACTTTGAGTGTTTCTCGTTGAGTTTAAAAAGTATTCAAAGGCTTTTACATAGTCCCCGACTGCGTAGTAGGAAAGTCCAAGGTTAAAATCTCTTCTATGAGATGGCTCCATACGGATAAGGTAGTTTATTGCTTCGTAGAAGTTTCCTCTATGCATGTTTAGTCTTCCAAGTCTAAAAAGAGCATCTGAAAGAAGGCTCTTATCCTTGATGGATGATAAGGTTTCCTCAACCTCTGCCCTTTGCCCCCTCTCGTATTGCATTACAGCCAGCTCAACCCTTGCTCTATCGTTTTCACACCTTTGAAATATCTCAAAAGCTCTGTCGTTTTCCCTAAGAGACCTTAGGGACATACCAAGCATGTAGCAAACCTTCTGAAAATCCATACCCTCAAGAAGCGAAACCACCTCTCTGTAATACCTTCTCCTAAAGAGTTCTTCTGAGGCGGATAAAGCCTCTTCTGGAGTTAGCCTTATGTTAGGTATAAACTCCCTAAATAGCACAGGAGATTTTAAAAAACCCACTTTTGGGTCTAAGTTTAGCTCCTTCCAAAGCCTGACATACTCACCCCTTAGGTCGTTTCTGAGGTTTCTTGGGTTTATATCCATTAAAAGCCTGCTGGCGGACTGCCTTCTTCCTGCCTTTAGCTCATCTTGAGCTAATAAAAGCCTTAGGTCGTTCACAAAGACCGCATCTGGGTATTCTTTTAGTATCCTATATCCAATTGAGGTATCCCTTTTATCCATATATCTTAAAAGAAGTCCATACTCTGGCGGTAGTTGTGCAAGTGCAATTAGAGGCACAATCAAAAGTATAAGTAAGACCAACATTAGCTTATGTAGGTAATTATTAGCAGGATTATTACACCAAAGATGAGGTTTACCCACATGAGGTTGGGAATGTGTGAAAGTCTGTTTCTCTTAAAAAGGAAAAAGTAAATGTATGTAAACACAAGGGTCATAAGAGCAAAGAGGAAGAGCTTTGTATGAAATAGAGGATTGTCGGAAAAATCCCTCCTATAACCATGCCATAGACCCATACCCGTTATGAATAAAACAAGTATGGAAAGCCACACCATAGGAAAGAATTTTGAAAACACAGAACGAAGAAGTTTTTGTCTGTGGTCTTCACTTGGAAGTTCCTTGAGAGATGGCTTTAGGAAGAGTAGGCTGTATACCATTCCACCTATCCATACAACAGCAAAGAAAATATGAAGGAACTCCAAACTTTTAATCATTCTCAGAACCTCTCCTCAACTTTACCACACGAACCTTGCCTTGAGCTATGTCCTCTATGGCTTGGAAGGTTTTCTTTATAAGCTCACCTCTCGTCTTGTCCCTTATAAATATATCTTCTCCCCTTTCCAGTAGCTGGCGTGCCCTTTTTGCAGCAGCGTGCACAAGTTCATACCTTGAAGATACCTTCTTAAGTGCTTCTTCTATGTTGGGTCTCCTACTCATCTTTAAGCCTCCTTTAATAAAACATTATAATCCCTTTTCTCGCTTATGGACTTTAACTCTTCAGGCAATTTGGAAAGCTCATTGAAAAAGGTCTCTCTTATCTCTTTCAAAGTAGGCAGTGGCTTTGTAAGGTTTCCCTCTTTGAATACAAGCTCCACAAGCCCTCCCTCTCTGTAAGGAATAACCTCATCATAGCACATAAGACCATTTTCATAATGCCTTATGACTTGTCTTTTGTAGGGAAAGGTTTGCTTTCCAGGGCTTAACTTAAACTTTGGCTTTCCTTCATATTCCACCAGCTTGTAGGCTATATCAAGATAGGGAGCATCCGCAGAGGTCAAAACCTTAGTGCCAACGCCAAAGATATCCACCGGTGCACCCTTTGATACAAGTTTGTGTATGTCCTCTTCATCAAGCCCACCACTTACCACTATCTTTACATCCCCAAAGCCTTCCCTTTGGAGAAGCTCTTTTACCTTTACACATTCCTCAAGCAGGTCTCCACTGTCAATCCTTACTCCCACAACCTTTATACCCTCTTTCATCAACCTTATAGCCTTTTTTGCCCCCTCAAAGGTGTCATAGGTGTCTATAAGAAACACCGTCTTGTCTGGAAAGCTCCTTGCAAAAGCCCTAAAGGCTTCTTCCTCTTCCTCAAAGACCATTACAAAGGAGTGTGCCATAGTGCCAAAGACGGGAATTCCGTATTTCCTTCCCGCTTCAAGATTTGAAGTGCCAGCAAAGCCTGTTATGTAGCAAGCCCTTGCTCCATAGAGACCTGCGTCAAGCCCATGTGCCCTTCTTAAACCAAAGTCCACAAGAGCCTTGCCCTTGGATGCTATGTAGCACCTTGCGGTTTTTGAAGCAATAAGCGTATTGTAATGCACTATGTTTATAACAAGGGTTTCAAGGATTTGCACCTCTGGTAGGGACCCTTCTATCTGAACAATTGGTTCATTCTGAAAGACTATCATGCCCTCCCTTATAGCGTAGAGGTTTCCCCTAAACTGATACTGCTCCAGATAATCCAAAAACCAGTCCTTAAAGAGGTTCAAAGACTTTAGATACCTTAGCTCCTCACTACCAAACTTAAACTCCCCAAGAGCCTCAATAAGAGGCTCAAGTCCACAGGAAACGAGAAAGTTTCTGTTTTTTGGAAGTTTTCTCACAAAAAGGCTAAAGACCGCCCTACCTACTTTGTTAGTTTCAAGGTAAACTTGAGCCATTGTAAGCTCATAGAGGTCCGTAAAGAGCCCCTTTGCCCTCATGGTAGTATTTTACTCAAAGTCCAAAAGACTAAGAACTTCTTGGCTTAGCCTTCCTCTATTTTCCCACGCCCAGTTTTGAAGCTCCCACAGGTTTACCATAAGGTCATACTTCCCAACCTCTCTGTTGTAATCTTTAACAAAGTCCGCTATCTCTTTTGCTTCTCCTTCTGACAAGCCTGTAAGTATCTTCCTGCTTATGTATCTTTCTATCCAAAACTTAACATGCTCATCCCTTATATCAAGGTTAAGACTTTCCGCCTTTTCCAACACCTTTTTAACCTCATCTACAGGAGCAAGCCTTTTAAGAAGAAGATAGAGCTTTAAGCGAAGGTATGCTTTTACCTTATCTTCTATCAAAATGCCTGCCTCAAAATATCTGCCTTGTGCGTGGAAAAGCAAGTTCTCAAGTAGGAGTTCGTAGCTTTCGGTAAAACTCACATCTCCCTCAAGATATGCAAAAGCCCATTTATCCAATAGCCAACTGAGAAAAGGTTGAGGCACATGGACAAGATTAAACTCTTTTAACTCCTCCAAGGCTTCAAACTCCTCTTCTGTTTCCATATCCTTGATGTAGACCTTCCAAGGCTCAAAGCCTTCCACCTTATAGTAAAAATTTCCCAATATTCCCTCCTGAGGTATAACATCTGACAACTCAAGGACGGTTATGGAAGATACTAACCGCTCCTTTGAGACCCTTTGAGGCAGGACAAGACTTTGCCACACCCCAAGACCATTGCCATAGGATTGTAGATTGCTTGGAGCTTCAGAAAGCACGCTGAGAAATCTCTCTTCAAGCTCTCTATCACCAATAAGGTCAATGGCTTTTTTTGCAAAGAGTAGGTTCTTTACAGCTTCTATGCCAGAGATTTCTGCAAAAAACCAGCCATCGGAAGAAAAGGCATAACTTATGTATTTGTAAGCGTATAAATGCTTAAACAGTTCCACTCTCTCCTCTTTGTTAAGAGGTCTTTTTGCCTTGTTTTGGAGATATTCCTCTTTTGAACCTCCAAGCAGTATATCTACAAAGTCAAAAAGGGCACTCTGTGGGTCTTTTGTATACTTTTCTAAAACTCTAAACAGTCTTTCCCTTACCTCTGACCTCACTATCTCAAGAGCTTCCCTCATGGGTCCTCTCCACTTTTGATGCCAACCGGGAAGCCCACCAGTGGAACATCCACAGTCAGACCTCCATCTTTCTATGCCATGAGCACAACTCCAAGAGGTAAACTCCCATATGTCTGTCTCTCCTTCTGGATGCATGGTTTCATGTATTTCCTCAAGACTTTTAATATTTGGATAGTTCTCTATAAGGTAAGCGAGACCCATCTCACCAAACTTTTTGTGATGACCAAAAGTCTCGCCGTCCACCGCAATAAGGGTAAGACCTTTTTTTGCACTTGCTCTTCTTATAACCTCATCCATTTTGTTTATAAGCTCTCCAAAGGCTATACCGTGAGAAAGCTCTCCATCGTAGACAAAGATATCTATATGACCTTCTGGCATATGGAGTCTAAGGTAGTTTCCCTTTGTTTTGACCTGATGTGGTGCAAGTATGAGGTATTTTATGCCATGCTTTAGCAAGAGGGAAAGGGTTTTTCTATCTACCGCAAGTTCAGGAAGCCAAAAGCCAGAGGGTTTTCTTCCAAACACCTTCTCAAAGGCTCTTATACCCCAGACTATCTGGACCTCTCTATCCTCCTCTGGGTCAAGAGGTAGTATAGTGTGGTTAAAGCTCGTGGCTATAGCCCTTTTACTTGCAGTTTTGAGCCTTTGAACAAACCAAGGCTTTTCCCTAAGAAGCCAAGAGAGAAGACTGTAGGTGAAGTTAAAACTTATATGTTCGTAGTTGTTTATCACCTTTAGTATCTTACCCTCTCTTCTATAGTGTGCGTAAAGGTTTGGAAGATAGGATTCTCTGAATATTCTCTCGTTCCAATTCTCAAAAGGTTGGGCAGATTCCTCTATGGGCACAAGACCAAGGTATGGATTTTCTCTTGGTGGTTGATGAAAATGGCAATGTATACAAAGAAAGTTCATAGCTCCACAAAAACCCCCATCCTCTCAAACTTTCTGACCCTTTCCTGCACTAACTCCTCGGGTTTCATTTGTAAGAGTTCTCTCAGGCATTTTCTTAAGACGTATTTTAGCACCCTTGCACTTCTTTTGTGGTCCCAATGGGCTGAACCAAGAGGCTCTGGCACTATGGCATCTATAACTCCAAGCCTTAGAAGGTCTTGGGCTGTGAGCTTGAGGGCTTTTGAGGCTTCCTTCACCTTGCCTTGGTCCTTCCAAAGTATTGCCGCACAGCCTTCAGGAGATATCACCGAATAGACCGCATTTTCTAACATAAGCACCCTATTGGCAACTCCAAGAGCAAGGGCACCACCAGAGCCACCCTCTCCTATTATCACCGCAATACTTGGAACTTTCAAGTAGCCAAAGGTATATAGACTTTGGGCTATGGCTTCAGACTGTCCCCTCTCTTCCGCACCTATACCCGGATATGCTCCCGGTGTGTCTATGAGCGTTATAACAGGCATACCATACTTTTCCGCCAACTTTGCTATCCTTATAGCCTTTCTGTAGCCTTCGGGATGAGGCATGCCAAAGTTCCTTTCCACCTTCTCCTTTGTTGTCCTACCCTTTTCTTGACCTATCACTGCCACAGGGAAAGCGTCAAAGTAAGCAAAACCAGCCACTATGGACTTGTCATCCCCAAAACACCTATCTCCATGAAGCTCTATGAAGTTTTTGAATATGAGGTTTATATAGTCAACTGCGTGTGGTCTTTGAGGATGTCTTGCAAGGAGAACCCTCTCCCAAGGGTCAAGTTTTGAATATATCTCTTTGCTCTTTTTTAAGAACTCCCTTTGAGCTTTTCTGAGCTCCTTTTCCCTCTCTCTGTCTCCAAGACTGTATAGTCTTTTGAGTTGCTCAACCTTTTGGTATATCTCTTGAAGCTCCCTCTCAAAATCCAAAAACATCTTGAAGATTATAACATGGTAGGCGCGGGCGGATTTGAACCGCCGACCTCTGGCGTGTCGGGCCAGCGCTCTGCCAGCTGAGCTACGCGCCTTATGAGTTATAATTATAACATGCTCTTTGTCCTTTCCGCACCTTCTGGCACGGGTAAGACTACAGTAGCGGATAGACTTCTCAAAAGCTGTCCAAAGGTAAAGAGGATAATAACCACAACCACAAGACCACGAAGGGAAGGAGAGGTGCATGGTGTGGATTACATATTCATAGATAGAGAAGAGTTTGAGAGAAAGATAGAGGAGGGCTATTTTCTTGAATACGCCAATGTTTATGGACACTACTACGGCACACCTAAGGACCAGGTCCTTAAGAATGAGGAAGAAGGCATAGATTCCCTTCTTGTTATAGATGTGCAAGGTGCAAAGAAGGTAAAGGAGGTCTATCCAGAGAGCGTGCTTATCTTTCTTATGCCACCAAGTATTGAAGAATTGAGGAGAAGGCTCTTAGGTAGAGGCTACGGTAGGGAAAACTTAGAGCAGAGGCTTCAAAAGGCTGAAGAGGAGATAGCCTGTGCAAGACACTTTGACTATATAGTGGTAAACGAGTTTATAGACAAGACCGTTGAAGCTCTTCACATGATAATAGTTGCTCACAGGTATAGACGGGAAAACTTTCTAAAGAAGCCTAACGTAAACGATGAGGTCATAAGTCGTATTCTCAGCGAGGTCTCTTGTAAGAGCTTTGAGTCTCTATAATGGGATATAATTTAACCTATGGGATACAGGGTAGCGGTAGTTGGTGCAACGGGTGAAGTAGGAAGGGCTTTCCTAAAGGTTCTGGAAGAGAGAAACTTTCCCGTGGATGAGCTGTTCCTTTTTGCCTCAGAGAGGTCCGAAGGGCTTGAGCTTACCTTCAAGGGTGAAAGGTTAAAAGTTCAGGCACTTAATAAGGTCGCCGACTTTAAAGGCATAGATATAGCACTTTTTTCTGCGGGCTCTTCCATAAGTAAGGAGTATGCACCGAGGTTTGTCTCTGATGGTGCGGTTGTTATAGATAATTCCTCTGCCTGGAGGCTTGACCCAGAAGTGCCTTTGGTAGTGCCAGAGGTAAATCCAGAAGATGTCAAAGACCACAAGGGTATAATAGCCAACCCTAACTGCTCTACCATACAGATGCTTGTAGCACTAAAGCCCATATACGATGCGGTTGGGATAGAAGCCATAGTGGTCTCCACCTACCAGTCAGTGTCCGGTGCAGGTGCAAAAGCCATAAGGGAGCTTCAAGAACAAACAAAGGCATGGTGCGAAGGAAAAGAAATACCACCAGCAAAGACACTGCCAAAAAGAATAGCCTTCAACGTAGTGCCACAGATAGACATTTTTACAGAAAACGGATACACAAAGGAAGAGTTAAAGATGCTAAACGAGACCAGAAAGATACTCCATGACCCCCATATAAGGGTCTCCGCAACCTGCGTAAGAGTGCCGGTCTTTTATGGACACTCAGAGGCGGTAAGCGTCAAGTTAAAGTCCGAACTATCTCCAGAGTCCGCAAGGGAGATACTAAGCAAGGCAAAAGGCGTTGTAGTGGTGGACAATCCCGTAGAGGGTCAATATCCTCTTGCAATAGAGGTGGCAGGAAAAGATGAAGTCTTTGTGGGAAGGATAAGAAAGGATTTGGTCTTTGAGCCGGGGCTTTCCATGTGGATAGTGGCGGACAACATACGCAAGGGTGCAGCTACCAACGCAGTGCAGATAGCAGAACTTCTAACCCAATACGCTATGGTGTAAAGATGCTAAGGATTAAAGGCTCTGCTCTTCAGAAGGCTATAGCACAAGCGGAGAGAGATTACCCTTATGAAACCTGTGGTCTTCTTTTAGGAAAAGTGGAAGGAAACCTAAGGACTGTCTTTGGAGTATATGAAACACCTAACGCAAACCCTGACAGAAAACATGACCGTTATGAGATAGCACCAGAAGATTACCTAAAGGCTGAAAAAAAGGCAAAAGAGTTTGGGCTTGAGATAGTGGGCGTATACCATTCCCATCCCGACCATCCAGATAGACCTTCTCAATTTGATGAGGAAAGGGCTTTTGAAGGCTTTTCTTATCTAATACTTTCTGTAAGCAAAGGCAAGGTGGTCTCCTACAGAAGCTGGGAGCTTGTTGACCAAAAGTTTAGAGAGGAAGAGATTTTAATATTTGGATGAAGCCAAAAATAAGACCCATTGAAGTAATTCCTCAAGGCAAGTCCTTCTGGCTCAAAGACCCAATGGGAATATCCGATGGTCTTTTAGTGTCTTACCATGCTCTCCTCCTTTTATCCCTTATGGACGGAACAAGAGAGCTTGAGGAACTAAGAGCTGAATTTTTCAAAAGGACTGGCATAATCCTTAGAGAGCAAGAGCTCAGGGAGTTTATTGAGCTTCTTGAAAAATCCCTTCTGTTGGAGGGAGAGAACTTTCAAAATACCCTCAATTCCATGCGTCAAGAAATGCTCCGCAAAGGCGTAAGACCCATGTCCCATGCGGGTGAGGTATACCCTGAGGATGCAGAAAGTTGCAGAACCTTTCTCATGGGAGAGGAAAAGGAAAAGAGAGACCTGTTAGGACTTATGGTTCCTCATATGGACTTAAGAGTTGCAAGGAAAACTTACTGGGAGGGTTATGGAAGGCTCAAGGCGGACAAAAGGCTTGTGGTAATATTAGGCGTTTCCCACTATTGGCATGAGATGCCCTTTTCTGTCTTACCCCTCCATATGGAAACGCCCTTTGGCATACTTGAAACAAGAAAAGACCTGCTTGAGAAACTGCAATCCTTCTACAGCTTTGACATAACTCACGACCTTTTTTCCTACAGACAAGAACATTCCATTGAGTTTGCCTCAATTTATGCAAAAATGCTCTTTCCAGAGTCAAAGGCGTTAGCCCTTATAGTTTCCTATGGAGATAGAGACTTCCTAAAAACCCTTGCGGAAAACCTCTTAAGGGTAATAGACAGAGAACTTCACCACACCCTTATAATTTCAAGCGTTGACCTAAGCCATGTGGGAAAAAAGTTTGGAGATATGCAAAGTTATGACCCTTCCTATAGAGACAGGAAATACCTTGAACTTTTACAAAATCTCAAAGGAGATGATGCTTTTGAACTGCTCCAAGAGACTAAAAACTTCACACGCATAGACGGTCAGTATACAAATCTTGTATTTTCCCATATGTTAAAGAAGGCAGGGCTTGAGAAGGGTGAGCTTTTTGATTACAGCTTCTACTATGAAGACCTTACAGACTCTATAGTTTCCTACGCAAGCATGGGCTTTTAGAGGAATAGGTATTCACTCTTAAGCTCAAGTATAAACTCTGGGTAGTGCCTTTCAAGTAGCTTTTTCACACCGCTTAGGGTGTTTTCCGCCAAAGACTTTTCATGAGAAACACATACAAAGGCAAGGCTTGACCTCTGCCACAGGTCGTGGTAGTCTACTTCCGCCACAGAAACATTAAAGGAAGACCTCACCTTATCCTTTATAGACCTTAGGTAGTGCCTCTTTTCCTTTAAAGAACAATTTTCTGGAAAGAAGAGCTCTACCCTTAATAGACCTAACACCATGGCACGAATTTTCTAACTATTTAATAGGCAAATTCTTCTTATCTCCTTAACAATCTAAAGGCAAACCCACTTAGAAATATGACCGTTATAAGTCCTATAAAAGCCAAGATTAGGATGTATTTCACAGCTCTATCTCCGCATGCCTGTTTGCATGGCATTGGATGTTTACCGCCACTGGGAGAGAGGCTATGTGGCAAGGGTAAAGCTCCACCTTTACATCCACTGCGGTCACAGTTCCACCAAAGCCCATAGGACCCCAACCTATCTTGTTTATTTCCTCTATAAGCTCCTCTTCTATTCTCTTGGCTACAGGGTCTTTACTTCTTTCTCCCACTGGTCTGAGGAGTGCCTTCTTGGCAAGCAAGGCACAGTATTCAAAGGTGCCACCTATTCCTACACCGACGGTGAAGGGTGGACAGGCATTGGGACCAGCGAGCTTTACCGTCTCAAGGACAAACCTTTTTACACCCTCCCAACCATCTGCAGGTTTTAGCATGGCAAGGCGTGAGGTGTTTTCTGAGCCTGCACCCTTTGGTGCAAAGGTGAGCTTTAACCTATCTCCAGGAACTACCCTATAGTGTATTACCGCAGGAGTGTTGTCCTTTGTGTTTTTTCTTTCAAAAACAGGGTCATAAACCATAGAAGCCCTAAGATAGCCCTCTGTGTAAGCTCTTCTTACTCCTTCGTTTATGGCATCTTCAAGAGACCCACCCACCACATGGACATCTTGACCTATCTCCACAAAAACCACCGCCACACCCGTGTCTTGACAGTATGCCATCTGCTCCTCTCTTGCGGACTTTATGTTTAGGAGTATCTGGCTGAGGACCTCTCTTCCTATTTCAGATTCTTCTTTCCTTATGGCACTTTGATAGGCAAGCTCCACGTCCTCTGGAATTTCGTAGTTAGCCTTTATGGCAATCTCCCTTACCGCCTCTACTATTTGGTCATAGTGCACTTCTCGCATTTAACAGCTCCTCCACTATGGCTATGTTTTTCCTTACAGATTCCACCGACCTCTTCCACATCTCACGCTCTTCCTCTATCATAGGTATTTTAATCACTTCTTCTACTCCGTTGTTGCCCAATTTTACTGGCACGCCCACACACAAGCCTTCCGCCTCGTAATACTTGCCCACCTCTCCATCCAAATACACAGAACATGGCAGTATTCTCTTGTTGTCTGTCACAATAGCCTCCACCATTTCCACTATAGATGCAGCAGGTGCGTGATAAGCAGAAGTTCCCATAAGGTCTACTATCTCACCACCACCAAACTGAGTCCTCTTTATAAGCTCTTGGATTTTCTCCTTTGGTAGCATATCCTTTAAAGGTATGCCTCCCACGTTAGAAATAGATATGAGAGGAACCATTTCATCACCATGACCACCTATAACATAAGCGTTTATATCCTGTGGCGATATACATATTTCCCTTGATATAAAGGTTTTGAAGCGAGCAGAGTCAAGCACACCAGCCATACCCATAACCCTGTTTTTCTCAAAGCCAAGAATTTTATATACCGCATAGGTCATAAGGTCTACCGGGTTGGTAACTACTATAACTATAGCCTTAGGTGCGTATTCCTTTATTTTGCCTGCTATAACCGAGAGGATGGAGATGTTTTTTTCCAGTAGGTCTTCCCTTGACATGCCAGGTCTTCTTGGAAAGCCAGCGGTTATAACAATAAGGTCGCTGTCCTTTAAGGCTTCGTAGCCTTCACCTTCTGGTGTTACTGTATAGCCTTCCACTCTTCCGTTAATGTTCAATGCGGAAAGCATTTGCTGAATGTCAAGGGCTTTGCCTTTAACGGGCTCAATTATTCTGTCTCCATCCTTCTTTGGCAGGTCAAACATACGCACATCCACAAGACCTCTCAAAGCCAAAAGGCTTGCGGTATGCTCACCTACATTCCCTGCACCTATTACAGACACCACCTTGCGTAGCTTCATGGTAACCCTCCTTTACAGCATGTTATACTTCCTTAGGATTTCATACACCTTCTTGTCTTCTTCTGCGAGGCTTTTTAAAGCTTCAAGAAAAGCTTTGTCCTTATCTTCCAGCTTCCTTATTTTATCCTCAAAAGGCTTTAGTGTAGTTCTTCTGTCCCATATGGCAAAGCCTATAGTAGCCACCGTTATGGTAGTAAATATGCCAGTAATTATCCACAAAAAGTTGAAAAGCATGTCTATCTTGCGGTTTACTTCGTCTATACGCTTGTTCATTTCCTCAAAGCGAGTATCCACACTTTTACTGAGAGCTTTTAGCTCTGCCTCCATTCTAATGAGCCTATCTCTGTCCTCTAAGGTAAAAGGCACTTCCTTTGCTTGCACTACGCTAAGGCACAAAACCAGGGCTAAGAGCCACTTGCTCATACTTCCACCTTTTGTTTTTTCTTTATCCAATTAAGCAGTCCACCTGCCAATAGCACAGAAACTTGCTTAGGTGTTAGGCTGTATTTGCATACTATCTGCTCTCCCGTGGTCTTGTTTATAACCACCACCTCCTGTCCAGCCCGTAGTCTTTGAGTGAGCTCTGGTATTTCTATCTCATCACCCAGAGAGAACTTGCTGTAGTCCTCTTTGTTTACAAATTCCAAGGGCACTATGCCAAAGTTTACAAGATTTGCATGGTGTATCCTTGCAAAAGACTTTGCTATAACCGCACGCACTCCAAGAAATCTGGGAGCAAGTGCTGCATGTTCTCTGGATGAGCCTTGACCGTAATTTTCACCACCTATTATTATGTTGGCTTTTCCTTTCTCATCCCTTATCTTCTTGGCTCTTGAGACGAACTCTGGGTCTACGTAGTGGTAAACATACTCGCTTATGGCGTAGATGTTAGACCTAAGGGGTAGTATTTTTGCACCTGCGGGCATTATGTGGTCTGTGGTTATGTTGTCTCCCACTATAAGGCTTACTTCTCCCTCTATGAGCTCTGGCATTTCGTCAAACTCAGGTAGAGGCTTTATGTTTGGACCTCTGTATATTTCCACCTTTCTCGCCTCTTCTTCAGGCAGTGGTGGTATAAAGGCTTCATCGCCGTATGGAAATCTTTCTGGTAGCTCCACTCTTATCCACTTTATACCCTCTCTCTCTGCTAATTTTCTTGGGTCTATTATCTCTCCCGCTATGGCACAGGCTACACAAACCTCTGGAGATGCAAGGTATACTTTCGCATCGGGCGTGCCAGACCTTCCTTCAAAGTTTCTGTTAAAGCTCCTAATGGACACTCCACCGCTTGGTGGCGCGTATCCCATACCTATGCATGGACCACAGGCACTTTCCAATATCCTCGCTCCTGCCTTTAGAAAGTTAAGGAGAATACCATTCTGAGTTATAAGCTCAAGGGCTTGCTTTGAGCCAGGGGCTACCGCAAATATAACATCTGGATGAACCTTCCTTCCTTCAAGCATCTTGCCTGCTCTTGTAAGGTCCACAAAGGAGGAGTTTGTGCAAGAGCCTATTACTACCTGGTCTACCTTTATACCTTCCACTTCTCTCACAGGCACCACATTGTCGGGTGAATGAGGGCAGGCTATTAGTGGTTCAAGCTCAGAAAGGTTTATCTCAATTACTTCATCATACTCCGCATCTGGGTCTGGCAAAAGCTCTATCCAGTCCTGCTCCCTGCCTTGAGCTTTAAGATACGCCCTTGTTATCTCATCAGATGGAAATATAGAAGTGGTTGCACCAAGCTCCGCTCCCATGTTGGTTATGGTTGCCCTCTCTGGCACAGAAAGCTCTTTTATACCCTCTCCAAAGTATTCAAAAATCTTTCCTACACCACCCTTTACCGTTAACCTTCTTAAGAGCTCAAGAATTATATCCTTTGCGGTTACCCACTCTGGCATCTTACCAGTTAGCTTTACACCTACTATCTTTGGCATTTTTAGATAAAAGGGTTCACCAGCCATCGCCGCAGCCACGTCAAGACCACCCGCACCTATGGCTATCATACCCACACCGCCAGAGGTAGGTGTGTGAGAGTCTGAGCCAAGAAGTGTTTTTCCAGGCTTTGCAAACCTTTCCACATGAACTTGATGACATATACCATTACCGGGTTTGGAAAGCCATATGCCATACCTTTTGGCAATGCTCATAAGATATTTATGGTCATCTGGGTTTCTAAAGTCCGTTTGTAGCATATTGTGGTCTATGTAGCTAACAGAAAGCTCCGTTTTGACCCTATCCACTCCCATTGCTTCAAACTGGAGATAAGCCATAGTTCCAGTTGCATCCTGTGTGAGGGTTTGGTCTATCTTTATGGCTATCTCCTCACCGGGTATTAGCTTTCCGCTCACAAGGTGCTCCTTTAGTATTTTGTAAGCGACTGTTCCCTTTGCCATGCGTGCCTCCTTTCAAAAGGTGATGATTTATATTATACCTTTTTAATCTTTGAGATACCTTTCTACTTCCTGCTTGAGAGTGGGGCTTATACCCAGCCTCCTTAAAGTTCCCTCGTCCGCTTTTAGAAACTCGTATAGGTTTTCAAAATTCCTGTATATGAGCCTTTTCTTTACTTCTCCTATACCTTTCACCTTATCCAAGGTGTCCTTAAGACCCTCCTTTAGTCTTAATTTCCTATTGTAGGTAAGTGCAAACCTGTGTGCCTCGTCCCTAATTAGCCCAAAGACTCTGTATAAAATAGGATGTTGGGTCAGCCTTACTTCTTTTCTTTCCTCCGAGATAAGAATTTCCTCCTCCTTTGCAAGGGCATAGACCTTTATTGGTAAGGAAAATTTGTCTCTCACTCTTATAGCAACATTGAGCTGTCCGTAGCCTCCGTCTATGAGCCAAAGGTCTGGCATTTTTTCCTCGCCTTCCTTTAGCCTTCTTGCTCTCCGTGAAAGGACTTCTTCCAAAGCTCTATAGTCATCTATCCCTTCAAAGCTCTTTATTCTGTATCTTCTATAAGCTCTTTTGTTCATGCTTCCCCTTTCCCACACTACGCAAGAACCAACAGTGTATTCACCATAAAAGTGAGAAATATCAAAACCCTCTATTCTCTCTGGCATTGGAATGCGTAGCACCCTATGAAATTCCTCCCTAAGAACCACAGGGTCAAGATGGTGTCCAAGGTTTTCCCTTATGAGTTCCTCAAGCTCTGGGCTTATATCCCTTCTTAGCTCAAAGTTTCCTCTTTGAGAGAGCCACCATAGGGTTTCCTCCGAAAGTTCAAAGTTCACAAGCAGGTTTTGAGGCAAAGGGCTCGTGTAGTAAAATCCCAGCAAAAACTCCTCAAGCTCTTCTTCCCTCTCAAGGACAAAAACTTGCTTGTCCACAAGCCTTCCAGACCTAATGAGAAAAACACCCAAAACCCTACCCATAGCGTAAAGAATATCCGCATTACCATATTCAAGCCCAGAGACCCTTTGACCCTTAGAGAGGTTTTCCAAAGCCTGTATTTGGTCTCTTAGCATGGCACATCTTTCAAAGTTAAGCCTTTGCATTTCCTCTTCTATTTTTTGGTATAGCTCCTCTAAAACTTCGCTCACCTCTCCAGATAGCAGAGCAATAGTGGATTTTACCGACAGCTTATAAGATTCCTTGTCTATAAGACCACAGCAAGGTCCGGAGCAAAGTCCAAGATGATAATCCATACAGGGTTCTTTTCTTTCTGGCATTGGGTCGCAAGTCCTGAGTTTAAACAATTTGTGGATAAGTCTTTTCACCTTTTTAGCCTTTGAGGTGCTAAAGAAAGGTCCAAAAAGCTGTCCTCTGTGTTCTGTGCCTCTTACCACTCTTACAGTAGGATATGGCTCATCGGTCAATAAAAGTAGAGGATAGCCACCGCCATACTTGTGGAGCACATTATAACGAGGTTTGTGGAGTTGAATAAGGTCTACTTCCAGCGTTAAGGCTTCAAAGGTGTTGCGTGTTATAACCCACTCCACGGAAGTGGAGTTTTCTATAATAGCTTTTTCCTTGCTGTCCTTTTCCGCCAGCTTGTAGTGTTGAAGGAGCCTATCCCTAAGGTTTTTTGCCTTACCTATGTATATGGGTCTGTTGCCCCTTTTGAAAAGGTATACGCCAGGTTTTTCTGGTGCCTTTTGAAGTTCCTCAAGGCTTAACATCAAGGTAAATATATAACTCCAAAAAGCGCTTTTCCATAACCTGTTATTTAGACTACTTCTTACTTTAAGTATTTAAGTATACTCATATCCTTTTGGTCTGCTATTATACGCATAAGAGCTTCATAAGCAATCTTGTAGCGAGTATAGTCCATTATGCTTTGAGACAGCTCTGCATCCTCAAAGTCGGATTTCTGTTTGTTTAGGTTGTCCCTGAGATTTTCCTGCACAGGCTGGAGGTTTTTGACTTGAGATAGCACACTGCCTACCTGAGACCTTCTATAAGAAACTCTATCAAAGGCTCTTTGCAAGAGCATGAGGTCAGAATCATCAGGATAAAGCGAAGAGCTAAGCTTGTTTCCAATCCTTTTGACCGCTTGTAGCACATTGGGAGAATAAAAATCTGACGCACCCACATCAAAGTCTCCCCCGCTTATATTAAGAACCGCAATATCTTTGCTTATATCCACAGGCATGAGCATGAGAGAATATGTTCCATCTGGATTTTGACTAACCCTCGCCTGAAGAAGGTTTGAGTAGTTAGAGTTTATAAACTCCACAAGGTCGTTAAGGCTTTGGCTTGTAGTGTAATTTATGTTAATAGCTGTTTTCCCTACACTTACGTTTAGTGTGCCAGGTCAAGTAAGTTTTTATAGTCCCTGCCCTTTGCATAAGTTTGAGCGTAGCCGATGAGTATTTCTTGGTTTATCTGAGCCAGCTTTTTTAACAGGGTATTTATCTTGTTTATGTATTGCCTCATATCGTAGTCTGTGCTGTTGAGATACCTTTCCATATCTTTTTTTCTATCCCTGAGGTAAAAAATAAGACTTTGTGCGGAATTTAATAATTCACTTCTTGCACCCTCATTGGTAGGTTCTTTCATAAGATCCTGATAGGCGGTAAAAAAGCGGTTTATATATTCGCTACCGCCGAGCCCCTCAGTAAACTCCTGAAAAAGGTTCTCCACTTGAGAGTTTCCCTTTATAGCAGTGTCAAGGGTAGAAACTGTGGAGAGCTTTTGATTTCTCAAAGACATGTAATAGAAATTCTGACTTCTTATTATGTCTTCCAACCTTATACCCGCAGGAGCAAAGCTCTTTACCGCTGGGTCTTCTTGGGCATAATCTGGATTGTTGGCATTGAGTATGTTCCTATTTCTTATGTCCGCAGACTTCCTAAAAAGCTCAAGTCCTTGAGCTACTATTCCAAAGGTGGCACCAAACATACAAACCTCCCTCTTAATAGTATCGTAAAACAGAAGCTAAAGTTTAGCAATATTTTCTCTTAACACCGTGGCACATACACACCCTCTCTTATCTTTATAAGGTGATGTCTTCTTCCTGTGTCCTCAAAAAGGGTTTCTTCAGAGCTCATCTCTTCTCTTAACCTATCCGCAAACTCAATGGCTTCCTGTGGAACTTCTTCGCAGACCTCAAGGCTAAAATCCTTTGAAAACTCTTCAAGGAGAGCTTCTGTGACCTCTCTTGGACTAAAAACCCTACACAGCTCCCTTTCTAACCACGATATGTTTTCCCAAAGGCTTTGCCTCACCTTCTCCCTCGTATGCTTGTTTGGAAGATTAAAAAGCTCTGCCATAAGGTCTGGGTCAAACCTAAGGAGTATGTTCCCTACAAAAACGAAAAACTTTCCTATATCTCCAGCTCCCTGACCGCTTATCTTCCTCTGAGATGATTTAACAACAAGGTCATTTATAGGTTTGTATTCCACCTCAAGCCCAAGCCTTGCATAAGCCCTTATAACAGGTTGTGAAAGCTTTCTATAGGCATCTTCTACCTTGAAAGGAACAACCTCTTTGGGAAGTATGAGTTGATAAAAAACCTGACCCGGTGATAGCAAGACCGCACCACCACCCGTTTGCCTTCTTATGATACCTATACCCAAATCCTTGCATTTTTTAAGGTCTATAAGCTCGTAGGCTCTGTCAAAATAGCCAAGGCTTATGTATGTATCTTCTGGTTCGCAGATTATAAGACCTTCGTATCCCAACAATGCCATAGCATGGAAAAGCGTAGTGGATAGCATGCGAGGAAGTTTGCCAAGAAGATAAGCCTTCATGGTATAATTTTAGCACCATGATTAAAGTGGAAATAGTCACACCTCAAGGACTTCATTTTTCAAGGGATGTTAACTCTGTAAACATACCTACCGCAGAGGGTGAGATAGGGGTGCTTGAAAAACACATGTATCTTATGACCATGCTAAAACCGGGACTTGTCTACTTTGACGGGAAGCAAGAAAATGGCATTGCGGTAACCTACGGCTTTGTGGATGTAACACCTGAAAAGGTTATCATTCTTACAGAAGAAGCCTACAACATAGGAGAGATTGACCCAGGTAAAGAAAAGGAGCTTTTTGACCAGGCAATGAGGAAGCTGGCAACCGCTCAAACCATGGAAGAAATAGAAGAATTAGAGAAAGCAAAGGAAAAGGCAAGAACTCTGCTTGAGCTTTTTGAGAGGTTTGGAAGAGTCTAAGGAATTTGAGTTTTTTAGAGGAAAAGTAAGGTTTAAGCAGACAAGGAAACACAGACTATCAATAGTAGAGATACTTTTCGTAGCAAATCTTAAAGGCATAAAAAGAAACTCAAAAGTTCTTGACCTTGGTGCAGGCTTTGGCACTCTTTCCATACTAATTTCTCTCAAATACTCTTGCCACGTTTGGGCTATAGAAAGGGACCCCCTTATGCTTCAGCTTCTCAGAGAGAATATAAAGCTCAACAAACTTGAGGATAAAATACATATTCTTGACCTTGACCTAAAACATGCACACAATTACATAAGGGCTCAGAGTTTTGATGTGGTGGTTGCCAATCCACCCTTTTATAAGGGCACAGCTTCAAACAACGTATATCATCATGAAACAGACACAAGCCTTGAAGATTTTATAAGAACCGCAGGCTTTTTGCTTAGAGATGGTAGACATTTTAACCTTTTAGTAGCTTCAAATCGCCTTGTAGAAGCTATCCTTTTTATGAAAAAGTATCGCTTAGAAGTAGAGTCTTTGAGGTTTTTTTATCCAAAGCTAAGTAAGAATGCGAAAATAGTGTGTATACATGCACTAAAGAACCTAAAACCTGTCCCTGTTGTTGAAAAACCCTTGATAATTAACGAAGAAAATGGCGAATACACACAAGAAGTCAAAAACCTTCTTGAAAGTTTTCTATGATATAATTGATAAGATTTAGGAGGTTTAGTATGAGGTTGCCTGAGAAACTCGTAGAGAGAATAGCGGATAGAATAATAAGGGAGCTTTATGAAAAGGAGAGAATTATAGAACCAGAAGACCCATACATCTTTAAGAAAAGGATAATAGCCATATTTAAAGAAGCGGAAGAACAGGAGAGGATGCTTGATGAAAAGACTAAGGAAATCCTCAGGGAAAAGCTGGAGCTTCTTGAAGAAACCAGCCTTGACTATAGAACCGCGTATAAAGCGGTCAGAAGTAAACTTGCAGAAGAGATGAACATACACACTTCAAGAAGGGAAAGGATGAACCAAATAGCACACAAAATAAAGGACATGATAATGGAAGACCCTCAAGTGGAAATATACGAAGAGCCAAGCGTAATAAGAAACAGGATAAGGGAGATTCTCATGGAAGCTGTTAGAGAAGAGGAGGAAATAGACAGGGAGGTAAGGGAAAGGATAAGGTCTTACTCAAAGAGGATAGTGGAAGGCACTCCCGAGTGGAACCATCTCTACAGAAGAATATACGAAGATGCGCTAAGAAGAAGAGGTCTACTCTAAGGCAGGTAGGCTATAGGGTTTTGTCTAACTCCGTATTTTAGAACTTCGTAATGGAGATGTGGTCCAAATGCCCTACCGGTGGTCCCCACGTTTCCTATTATCTGACCCTTTACAACTCTGTCTGAGTAAGAAACCTTTATGTCCGATAGGTGTGCATAAAGGGTTGCAAAGCCATAACCGTGATAAATGATAACTGTTTTTCCGTAACCTCTTATCCATCCTGCGTATATTACCCTACCATCGGATGTAGCAACAACGGGTGTTCCATAGGGTGCGGATATATCTATACCAGTATGAAATTCTCTCCTTCCACCAAGTGTCCGCCAGCCATAGTCTGAAGTTATAACGCCTACCACCGGCCATATGTCTGGCTTTACTGTTTCTACGGTTTTAACGTTGAGAAGCTCTCTCATGGCTTCTTCCACAGACATCTCAATAGCTATAATTTTGCTAACCGTATCTACGTCAAAAAGTTCCTCATCAAGTTCATTATTTTGGTAAGAGACCTCTGAAGGACCACCTATGCCTAAAGGAGACGCATCCATTATTGGCTTGCAAAGAGCTCCCACCAGGGCAAAGGCAAGGACAAATCTTTTCATGGCACTACCTCCCTGGTTAAGTTTCCAAAACTCTACCATAGAGTTGCAAAGATTGTCAAGAGGTTTTATAATATTTTTACTGTAGGGTGCGTAGCTCAATGGCAGAGCGGGCGGCTCATAACCGCCCGGTTGGGGGTTCGAGTCCTCCCGCACCCATTAGTTTATAAATTTCCCAAGCACATCACCAAAAAATACAAATATGCCTATCCTAATAGCCCTTGCAATAAGGCTTGCCAAAAGAAAGCTCCAAACTGGCATATGAAAGAGTCCAGCAAGCCAACAAACGAGCTTGTATGGTTCGCCTATAAGCACCGCCCAAAAGCCATACCTATTAAAAAGAGCTTCCCCCTTGAGGTAGAGTCTCTGACCGAAGAGTTTCTTTACAAAGGTTTCTCCAAGAATTTTAGCAAGATAGTAGGCTACGATAGCACCAAGTATATTTCCTACAAAGGAGACAAGCCCTGCCACATAAGGACTTAGATTAAAAAGAGGAGCACTCACTATAAAGGGATAGGGTGGCACTGGTTGAATTATGGACTCTGTAAAGGATAGTATAAAAAGTGCAGTATAACCATGTTCTTGGACGAAGTTCTCCGCCCATCTTTTCAGTTCTGGGAACAGGTGCTCTAACATTAGAGCACCACCTCCATAAAATCTTTGGCGGATACCACTGGTATTCCGTATTTTTGAGAAAGCTCCTCTGCAACCCTTTCTGGGTCATACTGCAGAAGGAACTCATACCCAAAGTGGGTTAGGATGACCCTTTTAGGCTTTAGAACAGATATTAGCCTTTCTGCGTCTTCAACGGTAAGGTGGTCTATAGGCTTTGTTTTCCTGTAAAGGGTTGTGTTGATTATCATAACTTCCACATTGTGCGGGTAGAGTTTTAGCATTCTGTCCTCGTATAAGGCACAAGAGACATACAGAATTCTATCGTTGAAGAGCAAGGCATAGGTTTCTGCGCCATGATGGGTATGTTTCATTACCGCTTTTACACTCACTGACTTGTAGGAGAGCACCTCACCCTCTTTTAGAAAACCTTCTAAGGCAAGTCTTTCTCTTATAAAGGGAAGAACAACTCTGTGATGACCTTCAAAAGCAGAGCGTGGAGCAAACAAGGCTACGTGCTTTAGCTTTCCTCCATCCGTGGCAGATTCTATTACAGAGTTTACGTCGGAAGAGTGGTCAAGGTGTATATGAGACAAGACTACAAGGTCTATGTTTTTTGGGTCTATACCAAGTTGGTGAAGATATACAAAAGCACCAGGACCTGGGTCTACGTGCACCAGTGAGCCAGATAAAAAGAGTAGAAAGCCCCCAGACCTTCTTAAAAATCTAAAAACGCTTGCTCTACCACCTGCAGTCCCCAGAAAAAGTATCTTATCCAACTTAGTATAGGATTATAGAACCACTTGGACAATCTTCTGCGGTTTGTAAGAGCTTATCATACACCTGCTCTATGGGGACTTTTATCATAACAAGGGGGATACCATCCCCCCTGTTGACAAAGATTTCTGGCAACCTGTCGTAGCACAGCTCGCAAGCGGTGCACGTATCTACGTCAATTTTTATGCTTATATTTCCTCGGTTATGATGGACCCACTGGGACATTCGTCGGTAACCTCTTTGACTTCGTTTTCAAGTTCCGCTGGCACTACCATCCATCCGTCTGCTCCTGGGCTTACCACTTCCGCTATTCCATCGCCTCTGTTTTTGTAGACCTCTGGCACTCTATCGTAGCAAAGCTCACATGAGGTACAGGTATCTGGGTCAACTTTTGTCCTCAAAGCCATATTAACACCTCCTACGAGTTTTAGAATTTATTAAAGTATATCACAAGTTTCCTTTGCTGAATGAACTTAATCACATTTTTCCTAAAGTCTCCGCCACAGTTTTACCTATAAAGGCGGGGTTTTCTATCACCGTTACGCCTGCTTCCCTTAAGGCTTGCATCTTTGCCTGTGCAGTGCCTTTGCCTCCGCTTATTATAGCACCTGCATGTCCCATACGTCTTCCCGGTGGTGCGGTTATACCTGCAATATAAGCAAATACTGGCTTTTTCACATGCTCTTTTATATACTCCGCAGCCTCCTCTTCCGCAGTTCCCCCTATTTCTCCTATCATAAGTATAGCCTCTGTTTCTGGGTCTTGGTTAAACATGGCTATGACGTCTTTGTGAGAAAGTCCATGAACTGGGTCTCCGCCTATTCCTACCGCAGTGGACTGCCCAAGCCCAAACTGAGTGAGCTGATAGGATGCTTCGTAGGTAAGCGTCCCACTTCTTGAAACTATGCCTATAGAACCTCTCTTGAAGATATGCCCTGGCATTATACCCACCTTTGCCTCGCCTGGGGTTATCACTCCTGGGCAGTTTGGACCTATAAGCTTGGCGTTGGGGTAGTTTTTCTTCATGTAGTCCTTTACCATCATCATATCTCTTACCGGTATACCCTCCGTGATACAGACCACGAGCTCTATGCCTGCATCAAGAGCTTCCACTATGGCATCTCCTGCAAAGGCTGGTGGAACAAAGATAAGGGAGCAGTTGGCGGATGTTTCTCTTACAGCCTCTTCTACGGTGTTGAAAACGGGTATACCCTCTACAGACTGACCACCTTTGCCAGGAGTAACACCTGCCACTACCTGAGTGCCATAGGCTTTGCATTGGATAGCATGGAAAGAGCCTTCCTTTCCCGTTATGCCTTGAACCACTACTCTCGTGTTTTTGTCTACAAGGATTGCCATGACTTAACCTCCTT
>JBBKAW010000049.1 GCA_037722135.1 Aquificaceae bacterium | reverse complement strand
ATTTTGCTAAGTCTGTGTGGGATTTCTTCAAAGATGTCCTTTAGAGCTATGTCTTTTGAAGGCATTTATGAATTTTAATACACAGGGTCAAAGGCTTGCGTTTTTAAGAGCACTTCTTGCCATTCTCTTTCTGGAGAGGAATCCCAAACTATGCCTGCACCCGCGAAGTAGGAAACCCTTCTACCTGAGCCTATGGCAGTTCTAATTAGCACACTTAGGAGAAAATCCCTGCCTTTTATAAGCCCACCTGCTCCGCAGTAGTAGTCTCTGCTGTGAGGTTCAAGCTGGTCTATGACTTCTACCGCCTTTCTTTTGGGAGCACCTACCACGGAAGCGGGTGGAAAGGTCTCTTTGAGTATCTCCTGCAGGCTTTTTTCTGTTCTTGCCCTCACTGTGGAATGCATCTGAAAAAGCGTTTTGTATTCTTCTATCTTAAAAAGTTCTGTCACTTCTACACTTCCAGACAGAGCTATTCTTGATAAGTCATTCCTTACCATGTCCGTTATCATGAGGTTTTCCGCTTTGTCCTTTTCGCTTTTTAAAAGGTCTTCTTTGTTTTTTGCAGTCCCTTTTATTGGTTTACTTAGTATAAGGTCTCCCTCCTTCTTTAGAAAGAGCTCCATAGAGCCACTTATAACATAAAAGTCCTCAAGGTCAAGGAAAAAGGCGTATGGCACTGGCTGACGCATATAGTATCTCACAAAAAGGTCAAGAGGGTCTCCATAAAGCAAAAAATCAAACCTACAGGTAAGGTTTAGCTGATATACTACACCTTCTGATATGAGCCTTTTGACCTCTTTAACCGCATCTATGTAGTCCTTTGCAGTAAAGGAGGAAGAAACTCTCTCAAGTCTTATTTCTTTCTGCTCGTAAGAGAGCCTCTCAAACCCATCAATCTCAAGACATACAATAGGCGGAAAATTTCCGCTTTTTATCTGTAAGCCTAAGGTTTCAGAGCTCAGAGAATAAGAAAACAAGGCAAAGCCATAGTTTAAGTTTTTGAAATCCTTGAGAGAATTATAGACCTTTAAATCCCTTACCTTAGCTTTAAAAAGACCTTCTTCCCCCAACCACCCACCAGAAAGAATAAGACGCATTCACAGAAGCCTTTTCCACTCTTCTACCATTTGCCTATCAAGGTCTACAAGTATGACCCTTTTGAGGTTCTTTGGTTGAAAATTCCTTATCTCCTCAATCATGGCTCTTGCGGATACATCCTTTGGAAGTCTTCCCACACCCGTTCCCATACCAGGCATGGCAATGCTTTTAAAACCCATCCTATCCGCAAGCTCCAAAACCGCCCTTACCGCTTTTCTTACCTTTTCCTCTGTGGTTTCCATAGCAGGCTCTTCCATGGTAGGCGCGTGTATTACGCCCTTAAAAGGCAGTTTTCCTGCAGAGGTCAAGACCGCAGAACCCACAGGTATAGGAGCTTTTGAAACTGCCTCCTTCTCTATCTCCTCACCACCAAACCTCTTTATCACTCCAGCCACACCGCCACCCATAAGACCAAGAGAGTTGGCAGGGTTTACTATGGCATCCGCCTGAACCTCAAGAAGACTTCCTTGGACTACACTTATTTCCATCATGGCAAATGCGTCCCCGGGAGGATTCGAACCTCCGACCTCGAGATTAGGAATCTCGCGCTCTGTCCTTCTGAGCTACGGGGACTAACATAATATATTATATCAAACCTTTTTCCTTTGCATACTCTCCGTATTTCTTGTCCGTTTTACCTATATGTGTCATAAGCCATCCCCAGGCAATAGCCAATGCTTCTCTAAAAGCTTCCGCATCTCCGTTTTCTAACCTTGACGATAAGTCATATATTACCTTTCTAAACATTTCATGAGTTTTTTTGTGAGCTTCAAGCTCTGGATATCCGATAGCCTCCATAAATTTTTCCTCCCTTGTAAGATGCCAGTTCACATAGTGGAGTAGCTCCTCTTTAAAAATCCTAATAGCTTGTTCTTTTTTACCCTCCCTTAGGAGTGCATAAACTTCATTAAGATAGTCCACAAGCATTTGATGGTCCTTGTCCATCTCTTCCACACCGGTTTTTAGGTCTTCTGTAAGTTCCACAAGCATAGCTCCACCCCTTTTATGATTATTTTAACACCTTCCCCGTTTTGTGGTAGAAGATATAAAGGTCAAGCTCTCCTTGAGACATTCCAAGCTCTTGGCATATTTCCTCAAGCTTTCTCTCCGCCTCAAGGTATATGCGTCTTGTAATGGTTTTGTAGTCTGGCAGGAGACCCTTTTCCTTAAGGTATCTAAAAATGTGCCTGTCCACTATTGCCACGTCTTCAAAGCCTATGTTTCTCAAAAAGTGAGATGCCTCCTTAAGACCAAAGCCTTCCACCTTGTATTTGGAACAGGTATCGCTTAGTAGGTCTCTTATAATCTTCCCCTCCTTTGAACCAGAAAGAAGCTCCATAACCCTTTCAAACTTATCCCTTGCCTTTACTATTCTTTCCGCCCTCTGGCGAGCAAAACGATGCCCTGCAGAGGATATGGTCTTTTCAAGCTCCTCAAGGCTCATACTCCTAAAACCTTCAATACCTATAAAACTTTGCAGTTTTATACCCATAAGAGCGGAAGAGTTAGCGGTAAGAAGACAAAAGCAGAGCTCAGAGAATATGTCCGCCTCATAGGAATAGTTGGCAAAGGGTCTAAAGTCAAAGGTGGTCTTTCCAGTCTTCCCAAGCTCCTTGAATTCAGATAGCCTTCTATCTACGTAAGGTTTTATCTTCTCCTTTAGCTCCTGCAATTCCTCAAACACCGCAAACCTCCTTTATAAGCTCTTTTGCTCCCTCTAAGGTCTTGCTGTTTACCGTTCCCATAAGCCTGGCTATTTCCTCAACTTTTTCTTCCCCAGAAAGCTCTACTATCCTAATGAAAGGAACATCTCCAATGGTCTCCCTTTTTGTAGTAAAGTGCTTGTCTGACACACTGGCTATGGCAGGTGAATGGGTTATGACTATAAGCTGTGTCTTTTTTGAAAGCTCTTTGAGTAACTTGGCAAGTTTTATGGAAGTTCTACCGCTTATGCCCATGTCCACCTCGTCTAACACATAGGTCTGTGCAGGTGGAGAGAGCATAAAAAGAGCAAGAGAAAGCCTTGATATTTCGCCTCCAGATGCTACCTCAGAAATATCCCTTTCCTCCCTTCCGTAAGAAGAGAAGAGAAACCTCACCTGCTCCTTGCCATACCTTCCCTCTTTTCTCTCAAAGAAAACCTTAAAGCTTGCCCCCTCAAGCCCCATACTCTTTAAGTATTCCATCACCTTTTTCTCAAACTCTTCCTTCGCCAAAAACCTTTTATTGCTGAGCTCCTCGTATAGTCTATAGAGCTCTTCTCTTTTTAAGTTCAATTCCCTTTCTAAAAGCTCCGTGTCTTCTTCTTGAAGTTTTTGAAGTTCTTCTCTTAGCTTTAGCATATACTCGTATATATCCCTATAGTCCCTTCTGTATTTTCTCTCAAGCCTTTGCACTTTGTATACCCTTTCGTTAAGTTGGTCAAGCTCCTCTTGGCTATAAGATATAGCTTTTGACCTTAGCTCCCTTTCAAGGTCTATAAGGTAATCCTCAAGAAGTTGTAGAGATGTTGTTTTGTCTTGCAAAACTCCCATACTGAATAGTTCCCTTAGAGCTTTTTTTAATTCATTTAGCCCTTCCAAAGACCTCTCAATGTTAGACAATCCTTGAAACACAAGGTTGTTTATCTTCTCTGCTAAGTTTATCTCTTTAAGCCTTTTTTTTACAAGCTCATATTCTTCTGGCGTTAGTCCTGCCTCTTCTATCTGCCTTATCTCCTCAGATATAAGCCTTTTCCTCACTTCTCTCTCAATTCTCCTTTGGTTTACGTTTTTAAGCCTTTCCTCAAGCTCCAAAACCTTCTCATAGACACTTTCTACAACCTTTCTTAGTTCCAAGCAACCTGCAAAGCGGTCATAAACCTCCCTTTGGAAGTCCATTCTTAATATTTTTGTCCTGTCGTTTTGACCTTGCAGAAGCAGGTTGGAACTTAAGACTTCTTCCACCACCCTCTTTGTGCTACCTCTTCCATTCAGATAATACCTACTCCTGCCCTTGACTATCTCTCTTCTAAGGATAACTTGTTCTTCTCCAAGGTCAAGCTCCGCCTCTACACAAGTTCCTTCTGGATAGTCCCCCTCTCGCCCCATGAGGAAAAGCAAAGAGGAAACGGTAAGAGATTTCCCAGTCCCAGTTTCCCCCGTTATAACATTGAGCCCTCTGTCAAAGTATAACTCCTCGCCTTTTATAAAGAAAAAGTTTTCAAGGCTTAACCTAACAAGCATAGTTATCTTTTAATTTAAACCCAGATGTTTTTTGACGCTCTTCTCCAACATCTCAAGCATGTAGGCAAACTTCCTGTCTTGCTGTTTTTTCTCCTCTACCTTTTTTATGGAGTATAGAGCAGAGGTATGGTCTGGTTTTCCAAAAAGTCTTGCTATTTCTGAATAGGACATATGCAAAAGAGTTCTGCAAAGATACATGGCGGTCTGCCTTGCCCTTAAAACCTTTCTTTCCTTTGTCTCCCTTTTTAGGTCTTCGGGTCTAAGGTTGAAGTATTTAGCCACATGTCTTATTAGGTCTTCTTCTTTACGTAGAGTTTTTGTAGAAGCTTCTTCCCTTATGCCGGTAAACTTTAGGGTTTTTATAAAGCCCTCTATCTCCCTTACGCTGTAGCCAGTATTTTCCATAACATAATCAATATGTCTTTTGTCTGTAGGAAGTCCAAAAAGTAGTAGCTTGTGCCTTATTATAGATAGTTTTGTTTCTGCATCAAGCCCTATTTCCAAAATAAGACCGCTAACAAACCTACTCAAAAGCCTTTCAGATACATCCCTTATATCCCTCGGATGCCTGTCGCTTACAAACACTATCTGCTTTTCCTTAGATTGCAGAGCTTCAAATACCCTAAAAAGTTCCACCTGTGTCCTGTCTTTGCCAGAAAGAAACTGCACATCATCCAAAAGTAATATATCCACGTTAGAATAGGTCTTCCTAAAATCCTCTATTTTCCCGTTCTTAAGGCTTTTTATCATCTCCTCAGAAAATTCTACCGCTTGTCTATATATAGCTTTATAACCTAAGGACTTTGCCATATTACCTACCGCATGTAAAAGATGAGTTTTGCCAAGACCAACACCACCATATATAAAGAGAGGGCTATATACACCCGGATTTTTAGAAACCTCAAGACACACCTTGTATACAAGCTGGTTGGACTTTCCCACCACAAAGTTATCAAAGCTAAAAGAGGACAAAAGACCATCCTTTGTAAGCTCCTCTTCCTGCCTTTTATCCTCTTCCCAAGACTTTACCAATATCTCCTTTCCGTAGTCGTAGAGCCTTGCTCTTATGTATTCAAGCACCCACCTTTTCTGCTCAAGGGTAGGCGTGATTATAAGGACCCTGCTGGGTGTTTCCTCAATCTTGAACTGTCTGAAAAGCCCCACCGCAAACCTGTCTCTGCTTTCCACAAAAAGTAAAAAGTTCCTCATGGCTCATGCTTACCGCTTATGCACGTAGGGTTTTTATTGCCCCTCAAACCGTATCTAAATCATAACTCCTAAGTGGGAGCACCCTCAAATCAGGAAATGCTTATAGGCTAAACCTCCGAAAGCAGTGAGCATAAATCTTGGATAGTTTGAAACTATTTAAAAAGGCTTAAAAACTCTGTCTCACTTAGCCTTGGTATGCTTAATATCTGAAGGTTTTCCTCCAAGTGTTCCAACTTACTCATA
>JBBKAW010000048.1 GCA_037722135.1 Aquificaceae bacterium | reverse complement strand
ACCCTTTTGCCCGATGCCTTGTATGTGTTTATAATCTTCTCAAACTCATGGTCTTTTCTTAAGCCAGAACTATTATCAGGGTTTAGTATTACTATTATCTCCTTTTGGCTTCTCAGCTGGGCTAATCTTTGGTGATGCTCCCCGTAGTTTGCGTCCGCAGGGTAAGAATATAGAGGCACAAGTATGGCGGATATTTTAACTATCTGCTCCTGAGAGGAAGTAGAACCAGACCCTCCACATCCTAAGAGCGTGGTAAAGGTAATAAACTAAAGAGCCCAAAACCTTTTCATTTTTACCTCCCGAGAAAAAAATTTGTAATATAATCTTTTAAGGCATATAGGTTTTGGAGGTAAAAAATGGAGAAAAACTGGAGCGTGGGAACTGTATATCTGAACGACAAGACACGAATAATAGTAATGGGCATAACAGGAAGGGAAGCCTCTCAAGTGGTAACAGAGTCTGAAGCTCTATATCCGGGTTTTATAGTGGCAGGCGTAACGCCAGGAAAAGGCGGTTCTGAGGTGGCTGGGAAGCCTGTCTACAATACGGTCAAAGAAGCCTTGCAGAAACATCCAGAGATAAACACAGGCTTAGTTTATGTGCCACCAGCCTCTGTAAAAGATGCGGTTATAGAGCTTATAGATGCAGGCATAAAGGTCATATTCATAATCACCGAGCATGTGCCAATAAGGGATACGGTCTACTTTTACCACTATGCGAAGGAAAGAGGAGTGATAATAGTGGGTCCCACCTCTTTGGGTTGTATGATGCCTTGGATTCCCGCAAGGATTGGAGCAATAGGGGGTAAAAACCCTTCCATAGCTTACGAAAAGGGTGGACTCGTGATACTTTCCAAATCTGGTGGGCTTACCACCACCACTGCGGAGATGTTTAAACGCAGAGGGTGGGGTGTTTACATGGCTCTTGCTTTAGGTGGTGATGTAATATCTTGCACTACCTTTGCGGATGCTTTGGAAAATATAGCGGATGACCCAAACGTGAAGGGTGTAATAATTCAAGGCGAAGTGGGTGGCTCTTACGAAGAGCAGGCTGCAGAAACCATACTAAGGCTTTGGAAGGAAGGCAGATGGAACAAGCCGGTAGCTGCCTTTGTAGCAGGAAGATTTCAAGAAAAACTTGAAGGTGTCTCTTTTGGACACGCAGGTGCTATAGTGGAAAGGGGTAAGGGTAAAGCCACCGATAAGATAAGAGCCTTCAACGAAGTTGGCAAGATAACAGGGCTTGTCAAGGTTGCGGAGTTTTACCATGACCTTGTGCATTGCATAGAGGAGCTTGGAGTTCCAAGAGACTTTGAGGACACAACACCAGAGGGAAGAGTCAAGCCTCTGTATTCTACCATTGATGAGAAGACCTGTCAGTTTATAGGTTGATTTGTTGAAGTTTTCATTGGACTTTAAGAAGGCTACACATTGATAGCAGACCAGTAAAGGTGTGCGAGAAGGCACGCATAGAAAAATACAAAGCATTAAAGTGTATAGTATTTGCACAGTTCACAAGGGAGCTTATAGTCCCATTGCCTGTGAAACCTCTTACAAGGGAAGTCTTTTCTTTTTCAGCCAGTATAAAAGTGTAAAGCCAATCAAGATAAAAGTAACCATTACAGAAAAGGGATAAGCCAGAGGTTTGTTTATCCTCAACATGGTATCAAGAAGGAAAAGAAATAAAAGATAAAAGCCGTAGGCTACAAATATGAAGGATATAACCTGAAACAGGTAATGCTTTACTTTTTTGCCCATTTAAGCCTCCAAGAGCTTTTGTATAGTAAGGCTTACGCATTCTGAGAGTGCTTTTAGATTGTAGCCTCCCTCAAGAGCAAAGAGGATGGGTATGGAAAACCTCTTAGCATTTTCAATGAGATGGTTTACAAGCCTTCCAAAACCCTCTGTGGAAAGGTTAAGGTATGTTAGCGGGTCATCCTTGTGAGCATCGTAGCCTGCGGAGACAAGAAGAAACTGAGGGGAGTATTCGTAAAATAGCTTAGGGAAAACTTCACCGTATATCCTATCAAACTCCTTGTCTCCAGCGCCTGCAGGAAGAGGTTCGTTGTGAGTAAAGCCATAACCCTTGCCTGCACCCTTTTCTTGAGAAGAGCCTGTGCCAGGGTAGAAGGGATATTGATGAGAAGAAAAGTAGAAAACCCTGTTATCTTCGTAAAAGCTCCTTTGAGTGCCATTTCCATGGTGGGCATCAAAATCCACTATAAAAACCCTTTCAAAGCCCTTCTGGAGAAGGTAGTGTGCGCCTATGGCAATATTGTTAAAAAGGCAAAAGCCCATAGCCTTGGCATATTCTGCATGATGTCCCGGAGGTCTTATTGCACAAAAGACCGCATCTACCTCTTTATTCAAAAGCCTGTCTATGCCTTCAAGCACTCCACCCACCGCATAAAGTGCTACATCGTAAGAAGCAGGAACTGTGTAAGTATCTGGGTCAAGGTATCCACCACCTCCTGCGCAAAAGTCTGCTACCTCTTGAACGTATGCAGGGTCATGGTTTAGGGAGACTTCCATGGCGGATGCTCTTCTGGGGTTTATGTGAACAAGCTCCCTTAAAAGCCCTCTTCTCTCAAGCTCTTGTATTATGGCTATTAGTCTGTCCTTGTTTTCTGGATGACCCTTCCAATGGTGCTCAAGGTATATGGGGTCGTAAACAAAACCTGTCTTCATGAAGATGATTATACTCCAAAAGTGCTATAATCCTTTTCCTATGGAAAGGTTAAGAGTTGAAAAACTAAAGGAGTTAGCAAAAAGAGGACAGGCTTATCCCTATAGGTTTGAAGTAAGTGCACAGATAGGCGATATAAGGAACAAGTATGAAAAGCCCACAGAAAACAGAGAGATTGTCTTAAGAGGGATTGTAAAGAGGTCTTCAAAAATAGAAGAGGGCTATCTTTTAAGGCTTGCAAGTTCCAAAGGCGTGGAGATACTCGCCATAACACAACAAGAACTAAAGGTTGGGCAGGAATACGTCCTTATGGGAAAACTTGGTAGGTATGAGGGGAAGCTTTGCCTTTATGATGCGGTCCTATCGGAGGGGCAAGCTCTTGAAATAGAAGACATAAAGCCTCTGTATGACCTTGACCCTAACTTTGAAGAGGTATCTGTTGCAGGGAGGCTTATAACCCTTAGGAGCATGGGTAAGGCTATCTTTGGACATTTGCAAGATGCTACAGGTAGAATACAGATATACCTCAAAAAGGACATAGTGGGAGAGGAATCCTTTAAGGAGTTTGAAGAGCTTGTGGATACTGGAGACATATTGGGTGTAAGGGGCAAGCTCTTTAGGACAAACACAGGAGAGCTAACGGTAGAGGTAGAGAGCTTTCAGATACTCTCAAAAAGTTTACACCCTATGCCAGAAAAGTGGCACGGCATAAAGGATGTGGAAGTAAGATACCGCCAAAGATACCTTGACCTAATAGCCAACGAAGAAGCAAGGAGGATTTTCTTACTGAGGAGCAAGGTCATCAAAGAGCTTAGAAACTTTTTAGACAAAGAGGGCTTTCTTGAGGTGGAAACTCCCATACTACAACACATAGCCTCTGGAGCTAATGCAAAACCCTTTATAACCTATCACAACTACCTTGAACAGAACCTATACCTTAGAATAGCACCAGAGCTTTATCTCAAAAGGCTAATCGTGGGTGGCTTTAACAGGGTCTATGAGCTTGGTAAAAACTTCCGCAACGAAGGCGTAGATACCACGCATAATCCAGAGTTTACCATGGTGGAGTTTTATACCGCTTATTGGGACTACAAGGACCTTATGGACTTTACAGAAAGGCTTTTATCGCATGTTCTACTTTCAACGGTGGGTAGTCTAAAGCTAACTTATGGAGGTAGAGAGCTTGACTTTACACCACCATACAAAAGGTATAGATACTTTGAGCTTTTGGAGGAAAAAACAGGTAAGGAGAAGGACTTTTTCCTAAGAGATTTAGAGGGTCTAAGAAAGCTTGCAAAGGAAATAGGAGTGCCAAAGGCAGAGACCTTAACTCATGCCAAACTCATAGATAAGGTTTTTGACCTTTTAGTGGAGGATGAGCTTTGGGGTCCTTGCTTTGTTTTGGACTTTCCAAAGATACTTTCGCCCCTTGCCAAAAGCCACAGAGAAGACCCAGACCTTGTGGAGAGGTTTGAGCTTTTTGTGGCAGGAAAGGAGCTTGCCAACGCCTACACGGAGCTAAACGACCCCTTTGAGCAAAGGGAGAGATTTTTACAGCAGTTAAGGGAAAAGGAGATGGGAGACGAAGAAGCTATGCAGATGGATGAGGACTTTATAACCGCCCTTGAGTATGGCATGCCACCAACCGCAGGAGAGGGTATAGGTATAGACAGACTTGTGATGATATTGGCGAATGTGGATTCTATAAGGGAAGTTATACTCTTCCCCGCTTTGAGGAGGGTCTGATGGAGCTTGAGAAAAAGCCTGTAAAGGAGTTTAAGGCAAAGGTAATAAAAGTTATCCAAGAAACGCCAAGCACAAAAACCTTGGTCTTTGACATAAGCCATGTGGACTTTGACTTTTACCCCGGGCAGTATATGATGGTGAATGTCCCTTACGAGGGGCAGGTGTTAAAAAGAGCTTACTCTATTGCAAGCCCACCCACTCAAAAAGAGACCCTTGAGCTAACCATAAAGAAAGTGCCAGAAGGCAGAGCCTCTACCTATCTCACAGAGAAGGTAAAGGAAGGAGACGAGTTTCTCCTAAAGGGACCCTATGGAAAGTTTGTGTGGCTTCCTCAAATGGGCACAAGCCTTGTGCTTATAGGTGCAGGAAGTGGCATCGTGCCTCTTATGTGCATACTAAGATACATAGTTTCTGCTAAGTTAGAACACGTGAAGGCTACGCTTTTATATTCAAACACCCACTATGAGGAGATAATCTACAGAGAAGAGTTAGAGAGCCTGGATAAGCACTCAAACATAAAGGTAGTCCACACCCTTACACGCTCTCATCCACCAGATTGGAAGGGATACACGGGAAGGATAAATGTGGAGATGATACTAAAAGAGGTGGAGGATATTCCTACAAATCTCTACTACCTTTGTGGACCACCAGCCTTTGTGGAAGACATAGCAAGCATGCTCCTTGAGCTTGGAGTGGATAAGAACCAGATAAAGAAGGAAAAATACGACTAAGAGATGCTTTCAAGAAGTCTTAGGTTTATGTATGCTCTCTCTACGCTCTGTGGGTCGTATGTGCCTCTTAAAAAGTCCTGTAGCATAAGTTTTAGTTTGTCTCTTTTTTCTTCCTTGACCACCCTTTGGTCTTCGTATACTCTTTCGTTGCCAAAGTCCAGCATAAGCCTGTCATCTATATTCCACACTCTTCTTGGCTCTGGATGCTCCCATGCAACACTTAGGCTAAAGGGCACTTCATCTATGTAGCCTTCAAGAGTCCATATGTTTTTTTCTATTCTAAGGTCTCTAAGAACTATGTTTTTGGAAATTCTCTGAAGGAGATACAGGTCATGCCAAGCGAGGTCCCAAAGGGGCGAAATGTAGCCTTTTGCTCTTCCAAACCTCTCTATCTTTATGAATTTTTTTGGTCTTTGCAAAAAATCCACACACACCGAATAGCTTTCCACCTCTGAGATATACAGGTTTGGGTAGTCTTTTATCCTGTCAAACTCCTTAGAGCTTAATGCGGGAGGCTTTTCAAGAAGAAGAGATGTTCCTTTTTTTAAAAATTCTTGAGCTATACCTACATGCTCCTTTGGGTCTACTGCTACTATAACTGCCTTGAGCTCTTCTTTAATATCTCCAAAATGACAATAGAAAGGGTAAGGCTTTTTTTCCTTGTTTGGGTCTATATCGCACAGAACCAGTTTCTCACCAAGCTCCTCTAACTTCCAAAAGTATTTGTTTCCCATATTGCCAAGACCTACCAGTAAAACATGCATGTATAGAATTTTAAGGGAATAGCCATAAACTTATAAATCTCAAAAGAT
>JBBKAW010000047.1 GCA_037722135.1 Aquificaceae bacterium | reverse complement strand
TTTTATGTTTTGGCATAAAGATGCAGTGATGCTTTGATGTTTTGATGACATATGCTTCAAAGCCTTGTCTCTCAAGGGTTTAAGTTTGACAATAGCACACTCAACCTTGCAGGACCTGACACTTTTGGCAAACCACCTTCACTTGAGAGGGGTGCCCCCTTGACAAAAGGCTTGATATGTCTTATTATTCTCTATGTGGTGAGTTGAGGTTGCTAATCCACCGTGTGGAGTTGAACCATCCAAAAGAAGCTAAAAAGAGTTTTCTACCTATCATGTTGCTAATCTACTGTGTGGAGTTGAAACTTTAAAAATGAACTCTCTTGCAAATGCTTGATTTTCAAGTTGCTAATCTACCGTGTGGAGTTGAAACTTAAATGAGTTCCTATCTATGCATGGATACTTGTTGGTTGCTAATCTACCGTGTGGAGTTGAAACCCCTTTTTTCACATAGAAGGCCTCTTGGCCTTCTATGTTGCTAATCTACCGTGTGGAGTTGAAATTTTTGCTTACCTGCCAGTTATTCTCCTTGATATGCACTGTTGCTAATCCACCGTGTGGAGTTGAAACGAATATTTGTGTGTAGTTACCTTTTCTAACTCTTACGTTGCTAATCCACCGTGTGGAGTTGACTCTAAAACGTATGGTATAGGGCTTGCCTTGTCTTTTGAACTCTTCCACTTCTTCTTTGCTTAGAGCTCTACACTTGCCAGAGTATCTGTAAGGCACTCCCTTTTCCTCTGCCCTTTTCCTTTCTTCTTCAAGCTCTTCCACAGTGCAAAAGCAGGGATAGGCATGTCCGCTTTGCACGAGCTTTTCCGCATATTCTCTGTATATGTCAAACCTCTCTGACTGTCTGTAGAATTCATCCCATTCTATGCCAAGCCACTTAAGGTCCTCAAGGAGCATTTCCTCAAACTCCTTTGTAGACCTTTCTCTGTCTGTATCTTCTACCCTGAGGATAAACTTCCCGCGGTGGTGTCTGGCAAAAAGGTAGCTAAATATAGCAGTCCTTGCGTTTCCAAGATGCAAATATCCCGTAGGACTTGGTGCAAAGCGTGAAACTACCATGAGAAACTATTATAACTTTTTAAGCCTCTTGTTCCAAAGCCCTTTCTTTTTCCTCTCCTCAAAGGTAAGACTAACCTCATGAAGGGAAAGCTCATAAAGGACTCTATGCCTTTCCTTATCTGCGGATTCAAGCCTCTTTATGGCGTAAGCCACATACTCTTCAGATATGTCTATTCCTATATAAGCCTTACCTAATAGTTTTGCGGACACAAGTGTAGTCCCTGTGCCACAAAAGGGGTCTATGACTACACCGTATCTGTCTTCAAGAATAGAGTAGATTATCCTTGTAGGAAGCTCTATGGGAAAAACCGCAGGATGGTCCTTGTGTCCTTGTTCTGGTCTTATGTCCCATATGGATGTGAGCTTTGCATGACTTGGACTTAGCTCCTTAGGTTTACCCTTTACAAGCCAATATATCCTCTCTTCAACCTGCCAAAACCTCCACCCTCTGATGTTCCCTGCTATCTTCCTGTTCCATATAATCTCCTGCCATATATTCCACTTGGTTTTTGTAAGCCACTCAAGAGGATGTATCATCTTTCCGTTTTCGTATCTAACCTTGTGGTTGTAGAAAAAACTGCCACCCTCCTTTATCACCCTGTAGAGTTCATCTAAAACGTCTATCTGCCATCTTTGATAGTCCTCTTCCTTCATAGCGTCTTTGTAAGTTTTGTATATCACTTTTGGCACAAGCCAACCGCCATGTTTTTCCTTTTTGTTATAAGGCGGTGAAGTTATCCCAAGGTCTATGGAGCCAGAGGGCATGTCCCTAAGAACTTCTAAAACATCTCCGCATATAACTCTGTTGAGAAACTCTTCTATGCTATGCATTACCTCCTCCTAAATTCTCTATAAATTCAATGAGTTCTTTTGATAGAAAGCTGTAGAACTTTTTTATGTCTTTACGGATGAATACCACCTTTAGGTTTTTGCAATCCCTATAGTGCTTTATAGAAAAACTTGCGGAGCGTAAATACTCACCTTCCCTTCGTTTGCCTTCGAGAAAGCGTTTGTTAATCAAAGTTTTTAATCTGTCCTCTAAACACTTGAAATCAAACTCAAAGATATAAAGGAGTTTACCATGCACGAAGCCACAGGTTAGAACTTTTGGATTTTTCTCTATATCCTCTTCAAATCTTTCTGGAGTGTAATCGTTAAAACTTCCTCCTCCATTAAGTTTTTTCTTTACACTATCCGTATTCTGAGGTTTCACTTCGCAATACACCGTTTCCCCCGTATCTACTAACTGCATATAACCGTTGTACCCCAGCTTTTCCTGTATTGGCTCATAACCTGCGATATAAATTGCGGACAATTCCCTAAGTTTAGAAGAGTTTTTATCGTTGAAATACATGGTTATAAGGTCTACAAATAGAGCCTCTAAGGTATTCTTGGAAAGTCCTCTCAGAAAGTCTTCAAGCTCTCCTTCTTCCCCTATGGCATAAAGGAGTATGCCTTTCCTTAGGTTTTCATTCATAACAAGCTATTATAATAACCACACCACTTGCTTATAGGACATTCTCCGCACTTCGGCTTTACAGGTTTGCATATGGTTTGACCGAAGGCTACCAAAAGTCTGTTGTAGTCTCTCCAATACTCTCTTGGCACTACTTTCATCAAAGCCTCTTCTGTCTCCTCTGGAGTTTTTGTTTTCACAAGCCCCCACCTGTTGCTTATGCGATGCACATGCACGTCTACCGCTATGGCTGGCTTTCCAAAACCTTCAGAAAGCACGATGTTTGCCACCTTTCTTCCCACACCCTTTAACTTTAAAAGGTTTTCAAGGCTGTCTGGAACTTTACCACCAAAGTCTTCTACAAGCTGTTTTGCAAGTTCCTTTAATTGTCTTGCCTTGTTTCTATAAAAGCCTACGGGGTATATGAGTTTTTCAAGCTCCTCTTGGTCTATCTCCAAAAGGTCTTGTGGGTCTTTGACCCTTTGTAAAAATCTTTTGCAGACCTCTGCGGTTGTTTCGTCTCTTGTCCTTGTGGAAAGAAGAGCACAAAGAAGTGCACTAAGAGGGTCTTTCCTCTTTTGTGCTATGAGTTTTACTATTGGTGCATGCCACTTTGGAAACTCCCTTTTCATTATCTCAAGCACTTCAGGAAGGTCTTCCTTAGTCATTGGGCTTTATATTTTACGACAGCAAGAAGAAGTCCAATAGCTAAAAGATGTAGCCCTACAGAGTAAACTATGAGAAAAGGAAGAGAATACTGGTAAAGCAGACCCATTAGAGCACCACCTAAGAAGGCAGAAAGCCCCATAAAGAAGTGGAAAAGACCATAAGCCTTTCCTCTTGCGTCTTCTGAGGAGAGCTTGGCAACCGCAGACCTCATTATGGACTCTTGAACTCCAAGGCTTATACCCCAGAAGACCACCGCCAAAAGTGGCTGGCTTATAAGAAGGAGAAAGAGGGTAGAAAACATACCAATAGAAAGTCCAGCAATCAAGGATATAAAACCAACCCTATCGTAAAGAACGCCAAAAAGAAGTGCGGACAGGGCATCCACCCCCATGGCAAGTGCAAAGAAGAGGGCTACCTGCCAACCCTCAAAGTTTAGTTTTTGAGTTAGATGAAAACCTATAAGTGGAAACTGCAAAAAGCCAAGAGAAACAAGGCAGGAAGCAATAAGATATAGATAGAAAACTTTGCTAAGAGAAGCCTCTGACCCTCGTCTTTCCTTTTGTAAGTCCTTTACTTCCAAGCCTTTTGCCAGCAAGAGAAAGAGCATGGCAAAGACCGCAGGCACAAAAAGCACTGCAAAGGCAAGCCTATAACCAAAACCAAGATAAAGCACAAGGGCAACCACAGAAGGACCAAGAACCGCACCAATCTGGTCAAGAAACTCATGAAGACCAAAACCTTTTCCATGACCCACTACCTGAGTAGCCTTTGAAAGAAGAGCATCCCTTGAAGGAGTCCTTAGTCCCTTTCCCGTCCTCTCAAGAAACAAAAGAAGGCTTGCGGTCTGCCAACTGCTTGCAAGAGAGAGAAGAGGAACCGCAAAAAGGTTTAGGGCATACCCACTTAGGGTAAAAGCCCAGTAGCTCTTAAGCTTGTCAGAAAAAAAGCCAGAGAGAAGCCTAACCCAGTATCCCAGAAGCTCTGCCAGACCAGACACAAGGCTAACCCAAAGAGCGGAAGCTCCGAGAAAGGCAAGGTAAGGACCTATAATACCCTTTGCACCCTCGTAGGTAAAGTCCGCAAAGAGACTAACTACCCCCATAAGGACTATAAACCTGTATGCTCTTTTTTTATCCCACATCTATGCTTTCTACCTCACCCACAAGATAAAGCTCGGGAAGGAAAGACCTGACCCCCTCAAGAACCTCTAAAAGTCCAGAAAAGGTGTCTGGCGTGGCTATAAGATAAACCTCCTCTGAGGATTTTTCCCTTGTCCTTACTATGGCATACCTGCCAGACCCGTCTATGAGGGCTGTAAAAAGACCTATCTTTTCCTTAGGAACTTTTACCAGAAGAACCCTTGCCTTTACCTCTTTGCTCATGGCTAACTATCTTTGCACCAAATATGTCCTTTACCTTCTCCACAAAGGGTGGCAGACCGCCTTCCTCCTCCTTTTCCTCTACCACGAAGTCAATCTTAGGGTTCAAAGCCTTTATCTTTTGCATATCCTGTTCTGTTAGGTCTCCCTTTCTTACAAAAAAGACAAACTTGTCTTCCTTGACCTCATACTTTGACCTTTTGAGTGCCTCCATTAAAAGGATGTCCAACTTACCCTCAAGAGGTTTAAAAGGGTCTTCTTGCTCTGCTTCTTGTTTAGTTTGCTCCTTTTGTATAGGTTCTACGGGTCTTTCAGAGGACATATACCTTATAAGCTCTCCGATAGGAAGAATGTCTTTGATTATCTGTGTCTTTATTATGGCAAGCTCACAGGCTCTAAGAAAGTCCCTGCTCCTTGCATCAAGCCTTGCCATGTTGACTACCTTTTCTAAATAGAGCAGGGCATTTAATGGTGTGTCCGTAAAGCTCTTGTGGAAGTCTTCTACCCTCATAACCTTTTCTGGGTTCTTTAGGCTTTTGTAGAGTATTAGGTTTCTTATCTCCTCTTCAAGAGAGTCCCAAAATCTTGTGAGATTAAAACCTCTCTGGCTTATATCTCTTATAAAGGCAAGGGCTTGGTCTGTTTCAGAGTTTAAGAGGAGTTTAAGAAAATCCCTTACCCTCTCTTGAGATACTATACCCAAAAACTCCTCAAGAACCTCAGAGTTTACCTTGCCTTCACCGTAGGTGCTTGCTTGGTCAAGCAAAGAGACCGCATCCCTCATACCACCATCACTAAGTCTGGCTATGGTTATAAGAGCCTTCTCTTCACACTCAACACCCTCTTTTTCGCATATAGTCTTTAGATACCCTACTATTTCCTCCTCCCTTAGCTTTGTGAAGATTATCCTTTGGCATCTTGAGAGTATGGTGGGCATTATCTTTTCGTATTCTGTGGTGCAAAGCACAAAAACAGTTCTTGGAGGAGGTTCTTCAAGGGTCTTTAAAAGGGCGTTAAAAGCCTCTTTTGTAAGCATATGGGCTTCGTCAAGGATGTATACCTTGTATTTACCCTTTATGGGTGCGTAAGAGACCGCATCCCTTATAGCTCTTATATCGTCTATACCCCTGTTGGAAGCAGCGTCTATCTCAATAAGGTCTGGAAAGTTGCCCCTATCTATGGAAAGGCAGTTTTCACATCTTCCACAGGGTTCACCCTCCTCTGGTTGAAGGCAGTTTAAAGCCCTTGTTAGTATCCTTGCAAGGGTGGTCTTCCCCGTTCCTCTTGGACCTGCAAAAAGATAAGCATGGGAGACCTTGTTGAGTCTTACTGCATTTTTTAGCACACGCACTGCCACATCTTGTCCTGCCACCTCAGAGAAACGCTTAGGTCTATACTTCCTCGCAAAGGGCACATACATGATGTTAAATAGTATAATGCTTATTGCAAAACTTTCTCCACCTATTATCTTTA
>JBBKAW010000046.1 GCA_037722135.1 Aquificaceae bacterium | reverse complement strand
ATGTTAGATATACTATATCATAGTGTTTGTAAAGGAGGTTTTGCTATGCCAAAGGTAGCCATTATCCTTGCGGAAGGTTTTGAAGAGATGGAGGCGGTTGCACCCATTGATGTGCTAAGGCGTGCGGGTGTGGAGGTTATAATTGCTGGGCTTTCTTCCGAGCCTGTTGCCAGTGCAAGGGGTGTAAAGATAGTTCCAGATGCCACCATTGACCAGCTTAATGCGGAAGAGCTTGACCTTGTCATATTGCCCGGTGGTGCAGGTGGAGTGGAAAAGCTAAAACAAGACCCAAGGGTGGAAAGGCTCATAAAGGCTATGCAGGAAAAGAAAAAGCTCATCGGTGCTATCTGTGCAGCGCCTACCGCTTTGGCAAAGTTTGGTGTTCTTGAAGGCAAGAAGGCAACCGTGTATCCCACCCTTGTGGAAGAGATTAAGCCCGCTCAGTTTGTGGACAACCCAGTGGTAGAGGATGAGAATGTGATAACCAGTCAAGGACCAGGCACAGCCCTTGAGTTTGGTCTAAGGCTTGCAGAAAGGCTCGTAGGAAAGGAAAAGGCTAAGGAAGTGGCAAGGAGGATGTTAGTTCAATACGAATGATACAGGTTAGGGTAAAGCCAGGTGTAGAGGAAAAGATAAGAGGCTTTTTCCCTTGGGTATATAGACCAGAGATTATAGGATACTCTAAACCACCTCAAAAGGGAGACCTTGTGGTAGTAAGGGACTTTGGAGGTAAGTTTCTTGGCTATGGCTATATAAACCCTTCCGCCAACATAAGCATAAGGATACTGTCCTTTGACAAGGAAGAGCCAATCAATCAGGAGCTCATAAGAAAAAGGCTACAGCAAGCCCTTGAGTATAGAAGGAGGTTAAACATAAACAGCAACGCCTACAGGCTTGTCCACTCGGAGGGAGACCTCTTGCCCGGTCTTGTGGTGGACGTATATGGCGAATATGTGGTGGTGGAGTTTACCACCTACGGGATGAATAAGCTAAGAGACTGGGTAATTCCTGCACTTATTGACCTTTTGAAACCTAAGGGTATTTACGAAAAAACTGACGAGTATGTAGCCTCTGCGGAAGGCTTTAGAGAAAAGGGAGGTGTTATATACGGAGAAGTGCCAGAGGAGGTCATAATTTGGGAACATGACCTTGAGTTTATAGTCAACATCCCTCAGGGACAAAAAACCGGCTTTTTCCTTGACCAAAGGTGGGCAAGAAGGCTCATAAGGAGCTTTGTTCGTCCGGGGGATGAGTGTCTTGATGTTTTTTGCCATACGGGAGGCTTTGCCCTTAGTATGAAAAAGGCGGGTGCAGGGAAGGTTATAGCGGTGGATATCTCTGAGCTTGCCCTTGAAATTGCAAAGAAAAACGCAGAGCTAAACAAAATTGAAGGCATAGAGTGGATAGAGGCAAACGCCTTTGACTTGCTTAGGCAGTTTCATAAGGAAGGAAGAAAATTTGACCTTGTGGTAATAGACCCACCTTCCTTTGCAAAGAATAGAGCGTCCGTTCCAAACGCCCTGCGAGGTTATAAGGAGCTTTTAGTGAGAGGCTTGCACCTTACAAAACCCGGTGGCTACTTAGCCATATACTCCTGTTCCTTTCATATAACAAGGGAGCATCTTTTAGAAGTGCTCGCATCCGCAGGCAAAGATACAAGAAGGCAGGTTCGTATTGTGGCAGAGAGCTTTCAAGACCTTGACCATCCATGGGTCTTGCAGATGCCTAATACCCTATATCTAAAGGGAATATATGCGGAGGTGTTATGATGGAGATAAGTCAAGCCTTTATATTGGGGGTGGTGGAGGGACTTACGGAGTTCCTGCCCGTCTCCTCCACAGGACATCTTATCCTCACCGCCCATCTTCTTGGCATACCTCACAACACTTTTACCAAGAGCTTTGAGATTTCCATACAGCTTGGCTCAATACTGGCGGTGGTTTTTCTCTATTGGAGGAGGTTTCTTACAGACCTTGAGCTTTGGAAGAGGATAGCGATTGCCTTTCTACCTACAGGAATTCTCGGCTTTAGCCTCTACAAGTTCATTAAGGAATACCTTATAGGCAACGATGTGGTTGTGGTTATAGCCTTAGTGCTTGGTGGTGTTTTTCTCCTTTTTGCAGACAGGGTGTGCGAGCGTTTTTGTTATCTTGGAGATGCAAGAGAGCTCAGCTACAAAAGAGCCTTTGCCATAGGTCTCTTTCAGAGCCTTGCCATGGTGCCTGGAGTTTCAAGGTCTGCGTCCACCATAATAGGTGGCATGCTAATGGGTCTAAATAGGAAGGCGTCTGCGGAGTTTTCCTTCCTCCTTGCAGTTCCCACCATGCTTATTGCCACAGGCTATGACCTATTTAAGTCTTATGGAGAGTTTCAAAGTCAAGATTGGCAGGTGCTTTCTGTAGGCTTTATAACCGCTTTTGTCTTTGCTTTAATAAGCGTAAAGGCACTGCTTACTTTCCTCTCAAGGCACTCCTTTGTTCCCTTTGGCGTATATAGGATAGTAGTAGGCTTGGCTTACGCCTACTTTTTTCTGCTATAATTTATCTGATGAAGCTCATAGCAGGAAACTGGAAGATGAACCTCACACCCTCTGAAACAAAAGAATACATCTCAAGGTTTCTCCCTCTTGTGGAAGACATCTCAGACAGAGAAATACTCCTGTGTCCACCTTTTACATCTCTGTGCGTAGCCCATGAGCTCCTAAGGGAAAGCAAGGTCAAGCTCGGTGCTCAAAACTGCCATTATGAACAAAAGGGTGCATACACGGGGGAGATTTCTCTCAATATGCTAAAAGACCTTGGCGTTTCCTACGTGATAATAGGTCATTCAGAAAGAAGATGGATTTTTGGCGAGTCTGACGAGCTAATAAACAAAAAATTGACCGCTTGCCTTCAGGGGAACATAAGACCTGTGCTTTGTGTGGGTGAAAGGCTTGAGGAGAGAGAGGCAGGTTTAACCTTCAAGGTGGTGGAAACTCAAATAAGGCTTGCTCTTTCTGGAATAGAACACTACACGGACAGCATAGATATAGCCTATGAACCTGTCTGGGCTATAGGGACAGGAAACCCTGCCACACCAGAAGACGCCCAGCTTGTCCACGCCTTTATAAAAGACCTACTCCACCAAATAAACCCACAGCACGCAGGAAAAACAAGGGTGCTATACGGTGGGAGCGTAAACCCAAAGAACGCAGGAGGCTTCATGAAGATGAAGGACGTGGACGGCTTGCTTGTGGGTGGTGCCAGCTTAGACCCTGAATCCTTTGCTCAAATCGTAAAGTCCTTTTAAACTCAAAATAGGTATAGGAGCGTAGAGGAGAAGTATCAGGGGCAGGCTCAAGTTGGTGTTTTCTATGGTAGACCTAATAAGGTTTATAAAAAACCAATGGGCGGAGAAGGAAACAACAAGGGCAAAAAGTCCAAGTTTTAGACTTCGCCATCTTATGTAAACCCAACCCACTATAAGGCTCATAAAGAGAGGAAGAAAAGAGGTCAATGTTCGCTTTGATAGCTCGTAGGCGTATTGTCTGTAGTTTATGCCTATGCCTTTACCAAGAAGGCTAAGCACAAAAAGCTCCCTCATGGAGAGGTGCTCTGGCTTTTCCGCAAGAGGACCTATCTGAGAAAGGTCAATAAATTCAAAGGTTAGCTTTTGAAGTTTTTCTTCGCCAGTAGAGAGGTCTTTAAGGCTCGCCTCGGGAAAGTTCAAAAATTCGCCATGCCACTCTCCAGTCTCTGCGGTTGCTACTTGTGTTATAGACCCATCCTTTACCTTAAGAAGGTAAAAGCCATGCACCTTGCCAGTGGATAAGTCTACAAGCTCAAAGTTGTAAAATTCTTTTTCTCCATTTTTTTCCTGCATAAGCCACAAGTTTCTCACTATTCCCTTTTCTATCTCCTTAGCCTTTTTGTATTCCTTTTCTATGCTAAAAAGCCTTTTTTGACTTTGTGGATAGAGCCAATAACTACCAAAAAGGTTAAAAATTGAAAGGAAAAGAGAGAAAAAGATGGCAAAGGAGAAAAATCTCAAAGGTGAGATGCCAAAGCTTTGAATAAGCAAGTCTATCTTTCTCTGAAAGAGTCTCCTGAGAGCTACAAGCAAGGCAAGGGCGTTCACAAAAGCACCAGAGTAAAAAAAGGCAGTGGGAAGGAAGTTAAGAGAGTAAGATAGCACAACCTCAGGATTTCTATTCTTGAAAACCAAGAAAACCTCACCTATCATATAGGCGTATAGTATTCCTATGAGAACTACAAGTAAAAGGGTAAAGGTTTTAATGTGGTTAACTAACAGGTATCTAAAAAGCATAGGCTAAAATTTTAATATGAGAACGCCTCTCTATTCAAAACACAAAGAACTCGGTGCAAGGTTTGTGGAGTTTGCAGGCTGGGAAATGCCTCTTGAATACAAGTCCATAGTGGAAGAGGTAAGGGCGGTAAGAAGCTCTTGCGGGCTTTTTGATGTGTCTCATATGGGAAGGCTAATTATCTCCGATGGCTTTGAGACACTACAAAAGCTAACTTCCAGAGACATGGGAAGGCTAAAAGAGGGTAAGGTGCAATACAACCTGCTTTTAAACGAGCAAGGTGGAGTAAAGGATGATATAACCCTCTATAAGCTTTCTGAAAGGGAGTTTTTTATGTGCGTAAATGCGGGAAACAAGGAAAAGGTCAAAGAGTGGCTTTTGGGTTGGGGGCTTTCTGTAAGAGACATGAGCCAAGAGTGGATGCAATTTGCCATTCAAGGACCAAGGTCGCAAGAAGTCCTTAGCAAACACCTACCTGTTGGGGACATAAAATACTACCACTTTAAGGTCTTTGGAGATATGCTCCTTTCACGCACGGGATACACGGGCGAAGACGGCTTTGAGGTTTATGCACCAGTGGAGAAGGGCTTGGAGCTTTTTATGGAGCTTTCTAAAGAGTGTATGCCTTGTGGGCTTGGTGCAAGGGATGTCTTGAGGATAGAGGCGGGAATGCCACTGTATGGACACGAGCTTTCGGAGGATATAACACCCTTTGAGGCTAATCTTGACAGGTATGTAAGCCTTGAAAAGGACTTTTTGGGCAAGGACGCACTTCTACAAAGGAAGGTGGAAAAGAAGCTCTTTGGACTTGAGCTTTTGCAAAGAGGTGTGCCAAGAGAGGACTACAAGGTATTTTACAAAGACAGGGAGATAGGCTATGTAAGCAGTGGCACTTACTCTCCAACCCTGCAGAAGGGTATAGCATTATGTTTTGTCCATGTAGACCACAGAATTGATGGGCTTGAAGTGGACCTGCAAGTGAGAGATAGAAGGCTACCTGCAAGGCTTAGAAGTTATCCCTTCTTAGCTCCTCAAGGCGGATAGTTTTATCTTTTAGTTTAAACTCCACAACGCTATCACCCTTTGGCTCTCCACAGTTAACCACATATCTTACCTCTTTTTCCTTACTTAGCAACCTTAGAGGCTCTCCTTTCCAAAGACCTAAATACAAACACACAGATTTCTCCTGTGGACATTGGCAGGCTATTGAACTTTTCGGGTCTATCATATTTACTATTTGCTCCGCAATCCTTTTCCTTGAGCTCTCCCTGTTTTCCGCATAGGGGAAGAAGAAAATACTGTGTAGGAATTTTAACAGGATAACAATTAAAATGGTTATAAGGAACAGCTTTCTAAAGACTTCAACCTTGAGGGCTTTGTGAAGGTAATAGGCAAAAAGGATTGCCAAAAGTGGATAAAGTGGCATTATGTATCTGCCAGCGGAGTCGGAAACCCAATAGGGAATGTAGTTGGCTAAGAAAAGCAAGAGAAGTGCTCTTAGCTGTGGAGGAAAGTCAAGGTCTTTTCTTGCCACATACAAAGACAAAGGGAAAAGAAAACTCCAAGGTAGCGTATCTTTGAAATTTACAAGTGGGAAGAAGAGCATATGCCTTAGCCTTGAAAAATCTCCTTCTACTCTGCTAAAGCTCTCTCTCCATAGGTTTGCCAAGTATTGTATTGGCTCTGGCGTTTGAATTATCCATAAAAGCGGTATAAGAAGAGAGGGCGTATATACAAGAAGGGCATCTGGTTTAAAAACCTTCGCATAACTTTTGCTATAGAAGGCAAGGGTTAGAACAGAAATA
>JBBKAW010000045.1 GCA_037722135.1 Aquificaceae bacterium | reverse complement strand
AAAACTCTATGTTGACCTTTTCAGCCAAGAGCACCCACTATTGGCTTAAAATATTAAAACATGACACCTATCTTTACAGAAAAAGCACCAAGACCAGTGGGACCCTACTCCCAAGCACTTATAGCAGGTGGCTTTTTGTTCCTGTCGGGTCAAATAGGCATTGACCCAAATACTGGAAAGCTCAAGGAAGGTTTTACAGACCAAGTTAAACAGGTCTTTGACAACATAGAGGCAATACTGCAGGCAAGTGGTGTGGATAAGAAGAGTATAGTAAGGGTAGTGGTCTACCTAAAGGACATTAGCCTTTTCAAAGAGTTTAATACCCTATACGAGGACTTTTTTAAGGATGTGCCTGTCAAACCTGTAAGAACAACCGTTGAAGTGAGTGGTCTGCCTCTTGGTGCTCTTGTGGAGCTTGAGATTACCGCACTTGCCAAAGAAAGGACATGATACCCTCTGACCTTGAACCACCCTATGACGAACTTGCGGAAAGGGCAGTCTTGGGTGCAATAATTGCAGACCCAGAGACCATGCCTACTGTGCTTGAACACCTCAGAGAAGAGGACTTCTACTTTGAAAATCATAGATTGCTCTTTTCTCTGCTATATAAGGTTTGGGAGGATAAGGGAAAGGACTGGGATGATATAGTCCTAAGAGAATATATAGAGAAACGGGGGCTTAAGGAAAGGTTGGATATGGCTTTTATCTACTCACTTGTGGAAGAGGCTGCTACCGGAAGCCTTCTTGAAGAGGCTATAAGAAGCGTAAAGGAAAAGTCTGGACTTAGAAAATTAATGGACCTATCCCTTAGTGTGCTAAGGGGCATAAAAGAAGAGCCAGACCTTGAAAACCTTCTTGAATATCTAAACACAAAACTCATAGAGATATCAGAAAAACAGATAGTTAGCCATTACTGGCATATAAGGGATGTGGCGAAGGAGGTTATTGATATTATAGAAAAGCACCGGAAACAGGAAAGGCTTATAACCGGCATAGCAACAGGCTTTCTTGACCTTGACCTTTTAACCACTGGTTTTCATCCCTCCGACCTTATAATAGTGGCTGCCAGACCGGGTATGGGTAAAAGTAGCTTTATGCTTTCAATGGCAATACACATGGCAATGCAAGAAAAAGTGCCCGTTGTCATATATTCCCTTGAGATGAGTAAAGAACAGCTCGTGATGAGGGCTTTGTCTATGCTTTCTGGTGTTCCTCTTCAAAACATAAGGAGGGGTTTTGTAAACGAAGAGGATAGAAACAAGCTCATATCTTCTGCTCTTGACCTTTCAAGATGTGAAATATACATAGATGATACTCCTGGTCTTTCTACCACTGATGTGAGAATAAAGACAAGAAAGCTAAAAAAGGAAAAGGGTGTGGAAGTAGCCTTTATTGACTATCTTCAGCTCCTTAGACCTCCTACAAGAAGGTCTTCAAGACAAGAGGAGGTGGCGGAGATATCAAGAAACCTTAAGGCACTTGCAAAGGAGCTCTCCATACCCGTTGTAGCCTTAGCACAGCTCTCACGCCAAGTGGAGCATCGTTCAGACAAAAGACCACAACTTGCAGACCTTAGGGAGTCTGGACAGATTGAGCAAGATGCGGACCTCATAATCTTTATTCACAGACCAGAATATTACAAAAGAAACCCATCACCGGAGGAGCAGGGGATAGCGGAAATTATAGTAGCAAAGCAAAGGCAAGGACCCACTGGAATTGTAAAGGTTGCCTTTCTAAAAGATACAGCCAGCTTTAAACCGCTTACATTGGGTATCTCTACTAACACGGAAGAATACGAGCAAGAGTTTGAAGATTTTTCAGAAGATGAGTTTGACTTAGATTTTTAGCGTATAATCTTATCCATGTTTAGTATGACGGGATATGGGTCAGGAAGTTTTGAAAACGAGAATTGGGCTGTTAGTGTATTTGTGAAAAGCCTAAACGGTAAAACCCTTGAGGTGTTTATAAAGTCAAATTACAATCTCATGTCTCTTGAATTTCTTGTGAGAAAGTTGGTAAGGGAGTTTATTAGAAGAGGGACGGTTAACCTGCACATTGAAGTTAAAAGAAAGGGAATTATTGAGCCTGTGAGCTTAGATGACTTGTTTAGAAATATAAACTTTTTCAAGATAATAAGAGACAAATTGGACTTGAAGGTGAGCGATGATACTATTCTTCATTTATCCGCAAAGTTTTCAGAAGCTCCAAAGGAGGAGATAGACCCTTCTCTTGAGGAGGCAATTTCCTGTGCCTTGACGGATGCACTAAAGGAACTTCTCAATAGAAGAGCGGAAGAGGGGGAACACATAAGGAAGTATATGGAAGAGAGGCTTGCGCGCATTGAGGCGCTTCTCCAAAAGATAATAGAAATTAGAGAAGAAGTCTATCAGAGGGTAAAAAATAGGGTCTTGGAAAAGGCAAAAGAGCTCGGGCTTTCCGAAAACAACGCCTTGGTGCTTAACGAGATAGCTCTTATTCTCTCCAAGATGGATGTAGAAGAGGAAATAAGTAGGTTTAGGGCACATCTTATCAAGAGCAAAGAGCTTTTTAGGTCGCAGGATGAGGTAGGAAGGAAGTTAGAGTTTCTCTTTCAGGAAATGCATAGGGAGATAACCACACTCGCTAACAAACTTCCAGACCTGTCACATCTCGCAGTGGAAATAAAGACAGAGATTGACAGGCTAAAACAACAGGTAGCAAATGTGGAGTAGTGGTATAATATATATATCTTAGCGGGCGTAGCTCAGAGGTGGAGCGGCTGCTTGCCATGCAGCAGGTCGCGGGTTCGAGTCCCGTCGCCCGCTTTTAGGCAACGTGGCCGAGTGGTTAGGCGAGGGACTGCAAATCCCTTCTACGGCGGTTCGAATCCGCCCGTTGCCTTAAAAATATAACGAGGAGGTTTGCTTATGCCAAATACGAGACAAGCCAAGAAACGTATGAGAAGAGATGAAAAGAGAAGGTTGAGAAACAGGTATCATCTATCAAGAATGAGGACTTACATAAAGAAATTTAGAAGGATGGTAGAAGCTGGTCAGTTAGAAGAAGCTAAACAATTCTTGCCAGAAGTGATAAGTATAATCTATCATACCGCATCAAAGGGTGTTATTCACAAAAATGAAGCAAGCAGAAGAGCCTCAAGACTTACCAAGCTTCTTAACAAAGCTCTTCAAAAGGCTCAAGGGCAGGTAAGCTAAGGGTTCTCTAAGCATTAAAAGGCATAACCAATAGACAGCTACCGCAAAGGGTATTGAATACAAAACTCCGTAAGGGGAGGGTTTTAGTAAAAGTAGAAAAATACACATAACCAAGGTGGAAAAGATAGACTTCATAGTGGTTATTAAGTAGGCTTTTATGTCCAAGCTTTTCTCTTTCCAAAAATATAGCAAAAACCCTAAGCCTGCTACAGAGGAGCTTGCAGTCCCAAGAGCAAGACCTACCACGCCAAGTTTTAGGACAAAGGCAAAAACAAAGGCAAAAAGACCCTCGGATAAAACCGCAAAGAGAGAAGACAGCACGGGAGTTTTTGTGTCTCCTTTTGCAAAAAAGGCACTTGCCAGCACCTTTTGAAGGGAAAAGAAGACAAGACCCAAGGAGTATACCGCAAGCACTTTGCCTGCTATTGCTATGTCTTCTTCTGAAAACCTTCCCCTTCCGTAAAGCAAGGCTATTATCTGATGCGATAGCACCAAAAGACCTCCAGTGGCAGGAAGGGCAAGCAGTGTAATAAACCTAAAGGCGAGGGTGATGTTCTTCTTTGGGTCTTGTCCGCTTGCCAAGACAGAAAGCAAGGAGTTTGCCATACCCACAGACAAGGCACCCAAAGGAAGTTGGAATATTCTGTTGGCGTAATAGAGGTATGATATGGCACCCAATGCCAAAAAAGAAGCGAGAAAGGTATCTATAAAAAAGGAAAGTTGAGCCACACCAAATCCCATCAAAGCTGGGATAAGTCTTTTCAAAAGAAGGTTTAGGTCTCTGTCTCTTTTAAGCGTTGGCTGAGGTAGGAGCTTTTGAGAGACTACCGAAGGAAGGTGAAAAACTAACTGGGCAAAGCCCCCCGCTAAAACTCCTAAAACAAGAGCCATATAACCCAAACTGTGAGAAGCGAGTGCAATACAAAGAGCCATTACTATGTTAAAGACCGCCTGTGCAAAAGCAGGAACAAAGAAAACTCCCCTTGTGTTTAATACCGCCATAAAGAAGGCACTAAGCCCTACAAAAAAGAGATAGATAAAGAGAAACCTTGCCATAAAGACCGCCAATTCAAAGTAGCTTTTACCTACTATTCCTGGAGCTATAAGCCTTATTATCCACTCTGCAAACAGAATGCCTGCAAGGGTTACCAAAAGATTAAAGAGCGTATAGTAGGTAAAGGTTGAATTGAGAAACTCCCTTTCCGTTCCTTCCTTTACCCTTTTGGCAAAGATGGGAACAAAGGCTGCGTTAAAGCCACCCTCTCCAAAGAGCCTTCTAAAGGTGTTGGGAAGCCTAAAGGCTACAAAAAAGGCATCTGTTATATGAGAAACACCAAAGTAGTAGGCTATCAAGGCATCTCTTACATAGCCTATTATCCTACTTAAAAGGGTGGCGATGGAGAAGGAAATGGAGTGCTTGAGTAATCCCATTTTTTCTACTAATGCCGGAGGCGGGAGTCGAACCCGCACGCCCTCACGGGCACTGCCCCCTCAAGACAGCGCGTCTGCCAGTTCCGCCACTCCGGCTTGGTTATTATATTATACATCATGAACTCCAATTTGCCAAGGCTCTATGCCATAACAGACAGCAAAAGATACCCAGATATGCTCCAAAGGCTGGAGAAAGCTCTCAAGAAGGGTATAAGAATGGTTCAGCTCAGGGAAAAGGAGCTTTCTGGACTTGAATACTACCAGCTTGCAAAGAGGGTAAGAGAGCTTACGCAGAACTATGATGCCATGCTTTTTATAAACGATAGGGTAGACATTGCGCTGGCGGTGAATGCGGACGGAGTGCACCTACCAGAAAAGGGTCTGCCACCCAGCGTGGTTAAGAAGATAGCACCAGAGCTCCTGGTGGGATACTCCGCACATAGCCTTGAGCAGGCTCTCTGTGCTCAAGAAGAGGGTGCGGACTTTATAACCCTTAGCCCTATCTTTAAAACCCAGTCCCATCCAGAAGTAGAACCTATAGGTCTTGGTCTGCTAAAAGAAGTTTCTCAGAAGCTATCCATCCCCGTATACGCTCTGGGTGGAATTACATGGGACAGGATAAAACTCTGCTACAAAAACGGTGCTTATGGTATCGCCGGCATAGGATTATTCTTTGACCATGTTGATAGTGATTGGAGGAGCGACGGGTAGCGGAAAGTCAGAAGTGTGCTGTCTTTTAGCAGAAAGGATTGGAGGAGAAATAATAAGTGCAGATTCCATGTGCGTCTATAGACATATGGATATTGGCACTGCAAAGCCTTTGGAATGTATGGGAAAGGTCAAACACTATCTGGTGGATATAGTGGAGCCGGGAGAATCCTTTGATGCTAAACTTTTTGAAGAGTTTGCTCTTAAGGCTGTGAGGGAGATATCAAGTAAGGGGAAAGTCCCCATAGTATGCGGTGGAACATATCTATACATTCAAGCACTACTTTACGGAATAGAGGAAACGCCACCACCAGATTGGAAACTAAGGAAAAGACTTTACGAGATAGCAGACAAAAAGGGAAGTGAATATCTCTACAGCAGGCTTAGGTCTGTTGACCCACAATATGCACAGAAAATATCTCCAAAAGATACAAGAAGAATAGTTAGGGCTCTTGAAGTTTTCATAAACACGGGAAAACCCTTCTCCTCCTTTCATCGTTGGAGCAAGCCAAGGTTTGACTTTGTTGGGTTTTATCTTCGCTGGAGTTGGGAAAGGCTCTCTGAAAGACTTGAAGAAAGAACAAAGAAAATGCTTGAGATGGGACTAATGGATGAGATTGAAAAGCTTATGAAAATGGGCTTTGAAAACTTTCTCACATCACCTCAAGCTATAGGCTACAAGGAGTTTATTCCCTGTATGAAAGGAGAAAAACCTTTGCAAGAGTGCCTTACTGAAATGGTAAAAAACACAAAGGAATATGCTAAAAGGCAGATAAGGTGGTTTAGAAAACAGGGATGGCATGAAGTGGACATGGAAAAGGTTGGTATAGAAGGAGCAGTAGAGGAGATA
>JBBKAW010000044.1:41323-42496 GCA_037722135.1 Aquificaceae bacterium | reverse complement strand
GGCACTTCCTTTGGCAGTGCAATGCTAAAGAACAAAGTCAACAGCAGGAAAAGTTTCATACTACTCCTCACTTAGTCTTCTATGACCTTAACTATAACCTTCCTTTCTCTGGGTCCGTCAAACTCTGCAAGAAAAATCGCTTCCCAAGTGCCAAGGACAAGGTCTCCATCTTCTATAGGTATTACCCTTGAGTTGCCTATTATGGCACTTCTTATATGTGCTGCGGAGTTTCCTTCTGAGTGGGCGTAATTATCCCTCCATGGTATGAGCTTCTCTATAGAGTAGGCGATGTCCCTTATTACGTCTGGGTCTGCACCTTCGTTTATAAAGACACAGGCGGTAGTATGAGGAACGTATACGATGCATATGCCAGACTTGACACCTGAATTTTTCACTATTTCTTTGACCTGATTGGTTATGTTTACAAAGCTGGTATGCTTGGTTGTCCTAACCCTTATGACCGCCATATCACTTAAGGTTTATCTTAAATATACACCTTTCATGACCTTGTGCCTTGCATACCACTTCCTTGACGCTTATCTTCTTGTCAAGTAGCTCGCTAAGAAAACCCTCAAAGAAACCAGCCATGGGTTCACAAACAGGGCTCTTGCTACTTCCCACTGCTTCTACCAGTATTGAACCGTCAACCCTTATTTCCATTTTGTCAAGGTCATACTCAAAAACATCCAAAAGCCTTGAGGATTCTGCTATGACCGTTAGAATGTCAAGGGCTTCATCCAATCTATCTGTGTATATGCCATACCTCTCCTTTAATATCTTTGCTCCCTTTTTCCCTCCATAATTGGTTGCCTTCTTTATCACATTGTCTATTCCTAACTTGCTCAGTTTGTATATGTCCCTATAGCCGTCTACCAGTGCAGCACGGTGCACGAGCACAGACTCCCTCTCAATGGCTTCCGCAAGAGCTCTAAACTTATCTTTTAGATATTCCATCCCATACTCCTAAGTTTTTGCCTTCCTTCTTCAGATATTTTATCACTGCTCCAAGCAAGTTCAAATACAAAGTTTATTACAACGTCTTTCAACTGGGGAAAATTTCTAAGCAGGTGTTCCCTTATATGCTCAGCAAAAAAGCCCTTTGCAGGACAGGAGGGGACTGTTAGGGTCATATCCACATAGGCTATTCCGTCCTTTACTTGCACACCGTATATA